>NZ_WNJX01000002.1:0-111165 GCF_010892375.1 Granulicatella sp. zg-84
ATTTTAATCATACAACACCATTCTCAGTGGCAGAAAAAGAATGTGAAAAAGGTAGTGAATGGTTAATGCCATTCACTACCAACATACTCACTATTTCTCTCCACCAACACAATTTGACGAAGAGCCAAAAGATTCCGGTTTAGGTGCACCAGTGATTACCTCTATTAAAAGGGATGATACAGAGATATTAAACGAGCATGAAATAGGAACAACTCAGGCAGATTTAATGTGCTCTACAGAGCATCGGATGGGTACTATCGAAAATGGTGAATATATTTATACGATTGAAACACCAGTTACAGATGTTCGAGATTTTTACGCTTTAGATTTTCATACGACTTTAACTGCTGAATTAAAAAAAGGAGCAGACTTAACGTATGGAGGTACTACAACCGTTTTAGATAGAGATACGGTTTTAGAGGTACCGTCAACAGCAAGACTATTATTACCTGGAGCATTTCATCATGATGACAGTAGCCCTGTTATCAATACGAGTGGAACTGAAGATACGGTAACAGCTGGAGATTATATAACCGATACATCTATTCGTTGGACATCATCAGTTGTAAATAATGGTAATACACCTAAAACGAAAACATTTGATATGACACCAGATGCTTCACAAAATGTAACGAGTGTTAAAGTCTTTTATTATAAACCGTCAAATAATGGATATGTTTTAGAAAGAACAGAAACAAAATCTGTTCATGACACTCAATTTACAGTTTCCGATATACCTACTGGTTATATTGTTCAAACAGAAGTGTTAACCAATATTACAAATGAAAAAGTAAATCATACTATTCCACAAGCCGGTTTAGAGGCACTAAAAGTCGATTTGAAAATTAGAAAATCTTGGGAAGACGGTGCTACACCAGTTGATACACGTTATGAAATACGTGCTGACAATACACTTATTCGCACAGAGGTGTTAAATGCGAATCAAACAGAAAAAGTGGTCGAAAATATTCAAAAATTTAAATTAGATAATTATGGAGAAAGAAAGCGTATTGATTATTCTGTAGAAGAACTTGCACCTTCAGGATATTATTTGTTATATAGTGGTTCAGATGATAAAGCGTTAGATTATTATTTTGTGAATAAACAAAGAAAACAACATCCTGTTGCGAATATTCAATGTAGTGAATACGGTGTCACAAGAATTACAGATTTAACATTAAACTCATTTTCAACGGCTGATTCAGCAGGTTGGGGAGGTATTTATCAATTCCATTTCAAAATACCTGCTAATGCGAAACCGGGAGACTATTTCACGGTGTCTTTACCGGATGACTACGTTATCCAGCACGTGCCTAATTCGAATAAGCGATGGCAGACATTGGATCCGGAAGGTAAACACGGTGCAGTTGATGTATATCATGTGGCAAAAGATAAGTTGAAATTTGTGGTTACGGAAAATGGTGTATCCTCACAAGATTATACAGGATTTTTTGAATTATCTGGTTCTGAAAAGAAAACAGATGCTGAGTTAAATAGTGTCTATTATGTGAATGGTAGACGAATGAGTTTGGAAGAAAAACGAAGAATGCGTGTTTTCTCAGGGATAGAGCCTAGAGCAGGGTTCTTCTACGACCCAGACCATCCTAAATCAACTATTATTTCAAAAGAGGTTGACTACACAGCTGAAAATCACTTTGGGGCAACTGATTCATGTAGTAAAAATTTAACCAATATTGTGACAGCGCATTATGAACCAAATCCAATTTCAGAAACAGCACCGACTATTCGGAAAAATACTATTGATATAGGGGAAGATTATATTACGTGGGAAGTTTTGTTTAATGCTAGAGGAGACAATAGAAATTTTCCTAAAGATAGATATTTAGAAGATCATTTAGGGGACGGGATTGAACTATATCATGGGAATAATCCTAGCTCTTTTGATAAAGATATTGACGTATTTATGGCAGACCCGGGCAATGGGCAAAACTATATGGCAAATACTATTTTGAGAGTACCTAAATCAGAATATACGATTACAGGTAGTCCCCAAGACAAATATTATTATGGCCCAGATGTTGACTATAATTATCGAGGAACAGATAAATTTAGAAGTTTATATCGTCTAGATTTTTCTTTTAATCATCGTACAATCAGTAGAAAAGTAATGGTTATTCGTGTCAAAACAAAGAAAAAAGCATCAGGCCGTCAAGTAAACTTAGCACATGCACGTTCAGGTGGTATTTTTGGAGAAGTGCATAATGTATTAGGTAGACCATTTTTTTATGATACTCGTGTGAGTGCGGAACCAATACATGTGTATCAATATAAATTTAAAAAAGTAGAGAATATAAATGGGACTACTGTTCCAATTAGAGAACCTGCACGGTTTGCTTTATATGGAATCGAACAACATACAAATCAAAAAATTATTTTATCAAATGAAGAATCTGACGATACAGGGACGGTTACGTTTGATCGACTAGAAGCAAATAAAACATACTATTTTAAAGAAATAGAAGCACCAGAGGGATATACGCTTGATGACACCATGCATACCTTGGTTGTTGCTCAAGATGGTAGTATTCGTGTTGACGGAGAACCCTATGATGCAAATCACTTAAAAGAGATTATCAACGTGAAGGCACATACAACATCTACGTCTGTTGAGTTAGAAAAACTAGATAGTCAAACGGGAAATGCACTTACAGGAGCTATCTTTAGACTACAATCAAATACGGGTTATAATGTTGTTTCACGAAATGATGTCAACGCCTCAAGAGTCATATTTCATGCGTTACAAGAAGGGCATTATCGTTTAACCGAAGAAAGTGCACCAAATGGATATATACCATATACACAAGCATTTGAATTTGATGTCGATAGTCAAGGAAATATTAGCAATACATCGCAAGATGATTCTTACTTTACATCAGAATTAGTCAATGAAAATAAAACGATAAAATTAAAAATGAAAAATCATAAAGACCATTTCGATATTCGACTGATGAAACATGATGTAGCAGATGAACAGCATGTATTAAAAGATGCAATTTTTAGACTGTTTTCATCTGATCAAACCACTCAAATTGGCTATGATAAAGTAACAGATGAACGTGGTAATCTACAATTTGAGAATTTATCTCCAGGGACATATTACATTCAAGAAATAACATCTCCAGATGGGTATGAATTGAATACGAAAAAATATGAAGTTATTTTACATGAAGACGGCACAGCTGGAAGTCACAATGCCGATGATGTATTCGTGTTGAAGAATATGGATAATCGGGTGTTAAATATTGTAGCGAAAAATAGAAAAAAAGAGTATCGTGTGAAATTGCAAAAGATTACGGAAGAAGGTACGGGTCTTGATGGCTCGAGATTTGAAATTGTAGATGAAAACGGACAACGTGTAAATGATTATGTGGCTACTTTATCAAGAGATGGGTTTATCTTTGGTGAGGGGCAAATTAGAAAATTGTCTTCGGGAACGTACTATATTAAAGAGTTACTCGCACCAAATGGATATGTGCCTTTATCAGAAAGTATTCCGTTTACACTATCTCCAGACGGTGTATTGAGTGTTCCAGAAAATAAAGCACATCTTGTTGTACTTGGAAATAGTTCTGAGCATGATGATTTAGTATCTATTAAAGTAAAAAACTATAAGCCAGAAATTCGATTAACAAAAGTATCCAAAGATGATACATCTGTTCTTTTAGAGCATGCTCAATTTACACTGTATCAACAAGACGGCGTGACAGAAGTGGCGACGAAAGAAACGGATAGTCAAGGTATGGTGTCATTTAAAGAGTTGGCACTTGGAACGAGTTATTATTTACAAGAAAAACAAGCGCCAATCGGTTATCAAAGGGATGATACTAAATACAAAATTAGTATTGCTCAAAATGGCATCATGACGGTTAAAGTTGCTACGATTGAACAAAACAGAGAAGTGTTGACAGATGTTACTGATACATTGACTGTTCAGCAACAAGAAAATATACTGTCTTTAATGATGAAAAATACACCAATACGTTATATGTTGAAAGTGATAAAAGTTGATGCGAAAACAAATCAGACATTGGCGAATGCACGATTTATTATTAAACAAAGTAAAGATGCGAATGCACCGGCATATAATGGGCAACAAGCGACATTGACAACGGGAGAATTTACGTTTACAAATAGAGATAAAGGGTTTGTACCGGGTGTGTATTATTTAGTCGAAGAAACAGCACCAGAACATTATCAAAAATTACCCGAGCCTGTGATGATTACGATTGGGCAAAATGGAGATGTGACAGTATCAGATACGTTTAAAGATATTGTTCTTATTGAAAAAGAGAGTAACTCAAATATTGTAGGTATTCGTGTGAAAAACTTCAAACCGGGAGAATTTCCAAAAACGGGTGGTATCGGTGTAGAAATCTTTATGATATGTGGTATAAGTATAATGCTTATTTCTGTTTTATATTATCGTAAAAAGCAATAGAAAAAAATCGGAAAAGATGATAGAATAACGATATTCTATCATCTTTTTTTAATTATAGGAGGACATTATGCGATTTGAACAAGTGACAAGAAGTACCCCAGGACAATATATTAGTGAAGCAGGTGCTTTAGTTTATTTATCAGAAAAATTAAAAGCATTTGATAAGCCTTATATTGTTACTGGAGAAAAATCTTATGAAGCGTTTTTAACATTTACACCGGATAAGTTAGAAGGTATTCCTGTTTTAAAATATGATAAAACATCTAGTCATGAGGACGGTGAGCGTCTAGCGGCATTGGCAAAAGATGCTGATGTGATTGTGGCAATCGGTGGTGGAAAGGTTTGTGATACGGCTAAAATTGTTGCAGAACGTTTAAATTGTGACATTATTTCTGTACCAACAGTCGTGGGAACATGTGCTCCTACAACACCGGTAGCGGCGGTATATCACCCAGATAAAACGTTTAAAATGGTGGATTATTTTTCAAGAACAGCGTATTGTTGTATTGTAGATTTAACATTATTAGCACATTCTCCAAAAGCGTATTTTGAAGGTGGTGTTTGTGACACGCTTGTGAAATGGTATGAGGCAGAAAGTATTGTGCGTCATGTTGAGGATACGTTGGAGGCGAATGTTGCGTTAGGATTAGCTGCGGCAAAAGTCACACAAGAAATTTTATTACGTGATACACCTGAAGCGTTAAAAAATTTAGAGAATCATGACGTAACACCTGCTTTCAAACGTGTTGTGGATACAGTCTTTAATGTGGCAGCTGCTGTAGGTTGTTTTGCTTGTGAATATGGGCGTATGTCTGGAGCACATGCTGTACATAATGCTTTATCATTATTTAAAGAAACACATGCTATACAGCACGGTGTTAAAGTGTCTTACGGGCTACTCGTTCAATTAGCAGCAATGAATGAATTAGAGGAATTACAACGATTAATTCTGTTTTATAAAGAGAATGGTTTTATTTATTCATGGCATCAATTAGGCATAGAAGAAACTATGGAAACAGCTGTACCAAAAATGGCATCATTTGCAGCGAGCGATAGGGAAACATTTCGTCTTGCTGTTCCGAATGTTCAAACGGACGATATAGTAAAAGCTGTGCATTTAGTTGAAAAATATGTATAATAAAAATGTATTTTTAACTAAGGGAGCGACTTTATGCTTAAAAAGAAGAAAATATATCAAATTTTATCATTGAGTATCGTGTTAACTAGTATTGTGCTCATTTATTTGTTGTTTTTGCTACCAGCAACAAAACAAGATGTATTTGCATATACTTGGGGAGATGACCTACCTTTAACTGCATCACTTTATTTGGATCATGCCAAACCAGACACACAAGTGGAGATAGATAAGAGCCAGCTTGAAAAAGAGGGATTGCAGACAGTTAATGTTGTTTATGAGGGAAAAACATACCGTGTCAAATTTAATATCAATAAGCCTGATATATCAACGATTGTTGCCTTAGATGCAGCCAATCGAGTATTTTATAAAGGACAAAATTATCAAACGATTTTTAAAGTAAATCCAAAGTATGCTTCTCAAGTGACGTATAATAAGAACAGTCAATCACTGTCAAGTGGCGAAGAACGTGTGTGTGCGACAGCGTATGGACAAGAAAGTTGCCAAGTGCTAACGGTGGCGGATAAACCGGAAGTACTGGAGGGATTGGTTTCTAAATATGATTATGTCAACAAAGATTTGGTTACCATTGTTAGAGAATTTTTAGCCGATAAAAATGTGAGTGAAGAACTTGTGTCGTTTGCGTATAAATCAGTTGATTCAGATGATGTGATTGCAATGAACAAAAATGCACCTATGAAATCAGCAAGTACATATAAACTGCCATTAAATATGTTAGTGTCCGACAAAGTGAAAAGTGGTAATTTATCTTTAGACCAAAAAGTGCCCGTATGTAGCGAATGCTATGAAAGTATTGACGAATACAGAGGATTCCTCAATAATTATGGACAATCCGTAGACGTTAAACTATTACAAGAAGAAAGTATTGTAAATTCAAGTAATGTAGCATCACTTGTTTTATTTAATACACTAGGTGGCGTGACGAAAGTATATGAAGATATTGCTGTTTATGGTCAAGCTGAGGGAGATATTAAAACCATTGCTTCCAGTGATTATAGTTTGACGACAAGTGATTATTTTATACAAGTACTAAATTATTTGTATAAAAACCAAAATACGTATGCAGATATTATTGCCTATATGAAAAAAGCAATGCCGGGTGCATATCTGAAAAAATATGTGACGGATGCGGATATTGCACACAAATATGGAGATTTTGGTGGTGCACATAATGATGTTGCGATTGTGTATGAAAAAACACCTTATCTTTTAGCACTATACACAACAGGAGTTGGTCTTGAAACTTTTGAACAACTTGCATTTGTGATTAATCAGTATCATATCACGCATCAAAAATAGGAAATAATAAAGTTTATTGCTAAGTGAAAGGTAAGAGAGCTAGTTATCTTAAAATAGTAAAATGCTTAACATCGATACATTGATGTTAAGCATTTTTGTTAATATAAATAAAAGAATAGAAGGAACTTCTAGCAGTTCCTCCTATTTTGGTGTATCTATTATTTTTTATGTGCAATACGTAAAACAATTTTACAAATTTCAACAACAGGAACAATCGCAAAGGCTACGCCAACGACCATACCCCATTGAGCAAGTGTTAAGCTTGAAGAACTAAAGAATGTGTTTACACCTGGTACAATCATTACAATCAGTAACATTGCTGCAGAACCGATGGTTGCATAGTTTAACCATTTGTTTGCGAATGGGTTCATACTAAATAGAGATTGGTAAACAGATTTTACATTATATGCGTGGAACAATTGGATTAAACCGAGTGTTGCGAATGCCATTGTTTCGGCAACTGGAACACCAAAGTGGTCTTTTGCATACCAGAAAATTCCTAGTGTAAATAATGATTCTAAAATACCTTGGTAAATAATACTATGTCCAACACCGTTAGATAGGAAGTTAGAGCTTTTTCCACGAGGTTTCATCGTCATAACGCCTTTTTCAGTTTCTTCCAATCCTAGTGCAATAGCAGGGAATACGTCTGTGACTAAGTTAATCCATAAAATATGAATAGGTTCTAAAATAGTCCAACCAAGCATTGTTGCAACGAATAATGTCATCACTTCACCTAAGTTTGCAGACAATAAGTATTGAATAGCTTTTTGAATATTTGCAAAGACTTTCCGTCCTTCTTTCACGGCAGCAACGATTGTTTTGAAATTATCATCAGCTAAAACCATATCAGAAGCACCTTTGGATACTTCCGTACCAGTAATACCCATACCTACACCAATGTCGGCAGCTTTTAAAGACGGAGCATCGTTAACGCCATCACCTGTCATGGCAACAACTTTGTTGTGAGATTGCCATGCTTTCACAATTCTTACTTTATGTTCTGGAGATACACGAGCATAAACAGAATATTGTTCGACGTGTTGGCGTAATGCTTCATCAGACATTGCATCTAATTCAGCACCTGTTAAAACGGCGTGTTCTTGATTTTCTTCAATAATACCTAAACGTTTCGCAATAGCTTGAGCTGTGTCTTTATGGTCACCTGTAATCATAATTGTGCGAATACCTGCTTTTTTGGCAACAGCAATCGCATCAGCAGCTTCTTTACGTTCAGGGTCAATCATACCAACTAGCCCCGCAAATACCATGTTTTGCTCTACATATTCAGTTGTCAATTCACTTGGCACAGCGTCCACTTCTTTATATGCCATGGCTAAAACACGCAATGCTTGAGTCGCCATTTCATGATTTAATCTTGCCAATGTATCTTTGTCAGTGTCAGTAATTGGTCTTACGGCACCGTTATCTAAAATATGTGTGCAACGCGTTAATAAAATATCTGGAGCACCTTTTGTTGCGATAAGGTATGCATTGTTTACTGGGTGAATAGTTGACATCATTTTGCGGTCAGACTCAAATGGTACTTCTGCCACACGTGGATAAGCACTTAAAAATTCTTGTAGGTTTAATTGTTTATCCAATGCGAATTGTACAAGTGCTGTTTCAGTTGGATCGCCGATTAGTTGTCCTTCTTTTGACAGTTTTGTGTCGTTTGCTAGTGTCATCACTTTTAATACAGATAAGTCTAAGTCAATCGGCTCGCTAGCATTATGAATGGTATTGTTATAAACTACTTTTTCAACTGTCATTTGGTTCAGTGTCAATGTTCCTGTTTTATCGGAACAAATAATTTCTGTTCCACCCAATGTTTCAACGGCAGGTAATTTACGAATTAACGCATTTTGTTTTGCCATAGATTGAGTACCTAAAGCTAAAATAATTGTTGAAATAGCAGGTAACCCTTCAGGGATTGCAGCAACAGCGATTGAGATAGCTGTTAATAACATAGCTGTGGCAGGTCTACCTTGGGATAGCCCGATACCAAAAATAATTGCAGCAATCACTAAAATTAAAATAGTCAACCATTTTCCAAGTTGATCTTGATTTTCTTGTAGTGGTGTTTTGCTTTCTTTTTCAGAAACAAGCATATTGGCAATTTTACCAACTTCGGTATCCATACCTGTTGCTACAACAACACCAAGTCCACGTCCATACGTTACGTTTGTACTTGAAAATGCCATATTTGTACGGTCACCGATACCAGACTCCTCACTATTTGGAATAGCTAATGATTTTTCAACGGGAACAGATTCTCCAGTTAGTGCAGACTCTTCAATTTTTAATGTGTTGACTTCTAATAAACGCATATCGGCAGGGACAACATCACCTGCTTCTAATAAAACAATATCTCCAACGACAATTTCTTCACTTTTTAGTGATAATGTATGCCCGTCACGCATCACACGTGCAAGAGGAGATGCCATTTTTTTCAAGGCATTTACAGCTTCTTCGGCTTTTGCTTCTTGAGCAATCCCCAACACCGCATTGATAAGTACCACAATCATTATCATAATCGCATCATGATACTCTGGATGTCCTTCAGCATAAGATACCACAACAGACAACACAGCAGCTGCCATTAAAATAATAATCATGAAATCTTTGAATTGATCTAAAAATTTAGCAAGTAAAGAACGTTTTTCTCCTTCTTGTAACATATTCTCGCCATATTTAGCAAGACGATCGCTTGCCTCTTTGCTAGATAAACCAGCTAATGAACTATCTACATCTTGTAAGACTTCTTCTTGTGATAATAAGAAATAATCTTTCTTTGTCATATTTTTCCTCCTAAAATCATATAGATTGTTTTAGATAAAAGAAAAAGACTTATAGATACAGCTAGCTGTATCTATAAGTCTCACTGTTTAAGATAGCACCAGCAGAAACCTGCTTGTCGTTGTTGATACTATCGCACAATTTTAAATTGTACCAGTTACTCCCTTATAAAAAACATATCACATGCAACATATTATACAAGAATTGAAAAGAAATGCAAGAGAAAAAATTTTCTGAAAAATGTTTATAAATAGGAAAATAGTTACGATTATTTGATAAGTATAAAAAAGATTATCTAGAAAAAAGTGGTATCGTTTACATTTCTTTAGATAATGCTCTACTATTAGTAGAGTAAGGCACGATTTAAGTTAAATATTAAGGTAAGAAGATAGTGAATATGTTTGATGTATATTATTCAATATCAATTGTTCTAATGGTTGTGTATAAAGTATTAGAATGTATATTTTTAATTTTAGGAATTTCTTTTTTCTGGAAACATAGAAAAAATAAACCAATAAGTACGGGGAGAAAATCTATGTTCAAAAATATAGAAGATATTTGGAAAAAAGAGATGTTGCAATATATCTCTTAGCTTAAAAGAAAATGATAAAACACCAATGCTACAAAGTGTTTTGTTGGCTATTCAAAGCACAATTTGCGAGTTGAATGGTAAGCATTGTGGCGGTGGGCAGATAGATTGGCTATCCAGCGATTGATGCAAGATATTCGATTGAAAAAATACGATAAATGGATTATTTTGACAGAAGAACAAATGGCATTATTACAAAAGATACAAGACACTGATGATGGTTCAGTCGGTATCGCTGGTGGTTGGGGTAGGTTTTAAGATGAAAAATAAGAGCTTTTCAATAGATTGTTAAATATGTTTACATCAATATAAAAATGGTGATTGACACTTAAAATGTTAATTCACCATTTTTTATATTAAAGAGATTTTTATAGGGTATTTTGTACCATTTTTCTTTTGATTTTTCGTAATATCCAATAGCAACATAATATATAGATAAACCATAATAGAATATAGAAAACAAAGAGGGAAAAGTCATATCCATAAAATATTGGTAAAAATAAGTCAACGCCTGTTAGTGAGCTAAGGTATATAGAAAAAGGAGTGAAACTAACAAGCCAAATATTGATTTTCCAAAAATGATATTGTTGCTGTTTGGTTATATGAAATAGTTGGATACTTATTTGATGTAATAAAATACTTAAAGTCGTACAAATAATAAAAGCAATAAGGCTTAATATACTGTGTGTAGCATGAAAGATAATAATAGATAAGAAAAAACCTAATGTATTGAGTATCGTTGACAGTATTATGCTTGTTTTTGCATTGAATAAGGATACATGTGTGGTGGTATTTTTTCCAGTTAATAAATAATCTGTTGTGACATGAAAGTAATCACTTAATAAAATAATGTTATCAATATCAGGCGTACTTTGTTGGCTTTCCCATTTTGAGACAGCCTGCCGAGAAATGTGTAATGCCTCGGCTAATTGTTCTTGTGAAAGTCCTTTTTCTTTTCTTAAACGATAAATGCGTTCATGAATTGTCATGATAATGCCCTCCTTTTGTTTATATGTATAGTAACATACAAAATGGTTGCATAGCTGTATTTTGTGCCTCTCTTTTTGTCAACGAGGCGTTGCATAGATAAAACATAGATAAAAATATTGTTCGTTTATATTGCATCATTTTGAAATAGGAAAGAATAGTCCCTTTGACATGCCATATCGTGTAACATAAGCCTTCGTGAGATTTAGGCATTCCCTACCCGATTTATTTGTTGGGGCAAAAAGTAAGTCTAGATTATCATCGAAATCATTTATCAAAAAATAAAATAAGAAAGTAAGCCCCTAACGGTAGATAGCATATTATTGTTGGCATCTCGGTGTCGAGCTGCTTTTGTTTTTACAGTGTTGTATAAGAGAAATGATTAGTAAGTAGAACAAAGGCTCTTTTTTTGCTATAATATAAGGGATTTCTAAATGGAGGTAGACAATGATAAAACTAATAGCAATAGATTTAGACGGCACCTTATTAACAAGTGATAAAACGATTAGTCAAAGAAATAAAGAAGTGATAAAACAAGCAAAAGAACAGGGCATAAAAATTGTATTGTGCACAGGCCGACCAATTATGGGTATTCGAGCATTTTTAGAGGAACTAGATTTGATATCAGAGCATGACCATTGCATTACGTTTAACGGTGGTTTAGTGCAAGTGACGGAAACGGAGGAAATACTCGCACAAAAAGCTCACACAAAAGCAGATGTGGAGCATATTTATGATGTGTGTTTTTCCGTAGGATTACCGATAAATGCTATTGACTTAGAAAAAGTGTATGAACCAATTTATCCACCACATAATCGTTCGCTTTATCCAGATATTATCAATAATCTGTTGTTTGAGCATAGAGATATAGACAGTTTTGATGCAGACCACATGTTTAATAAAGTTGTGTCTTGCTGTCCACAAGATGTATTAGATAGTAAAATAGCTGTATTGCCAGAAACTTTTAAAAATGACTACACATTATTGAAATCTCGTCCAATTTTGTTAGAAATTTTGCCTAAAGACGTTGATAAAGGATATGGGCTGAAATGTTTATGTGAGCTTTTAAATATAAAAGCTGAAGAAGTTTTGGCTTGTGGTGATGAAGAAAATGATTTGGCAATGTTGACGTATGCCGGATATGGTGTTGCAATGGGAAATGCGACACAAGATGTTAAAAATGCTGCCAAATATATAACAGATACAAATGACGCAGACGGTGTGGCAAAAGCCATTGAATTGTATGTGTTGCATAAAGGAGAATAATCATGGGATTTTTTGATCGAATAAAACGTGCGTTTACGGGAGAAGATGAAACACTCATTCAACAAGATACGCAACAAGAAGAAAAGAAAATTATTTTTGAGCAATATGATAAGGGAATGGAGAAAACAAGACGCAGTTTTTCAGAGCGTATCAATGACTTGTTTTCTAGCTTTAAAGGTGTTGATGAAGATTTCTTTGATGAATTGGAAGAAGTGTTTATAACGGCTGACGTAGGCTTTGATATGACGATTGCTTTAACGGACGCATTACGTGAAGACGAAGCTGTATGGCAAGCAAAAAATCCAGAAGCTGTCAAAAAAGCCATTGTCAGACATTTAGTAGCCATTTATGAAAAAGGAGAACAAGTGTCATCTAAATTGGCGAAAAGTGCAGATGATTTAACTGTTATTTTATTTGTGGGTGTTAATGGAGTTGGGAAAACAACAACAATTGGTAAATTAGCTTCTAAATTACAAAAAGAGGGGAATAAAGTGCTATTAGCTGCTGGCGATACGTTCCGTGCAGGTGCGATTGAACAAATCGGTGTGTGGGGAGAGCGTATTGGTGTTCCCGTAGTTGAAGGAGATATGGGTGGAGATCCTGCGTCTGTTGTTTTTGATGCAATCAAAAAAGCCAAAGAGGAGCATGTCGATTATTTATTAGTCGATACGGCAGGACGTTTACAAAATAAAGTAAATTTAATGAACGAGTTGGAAAAAATCAAACGTATTATTTCTCGTGAAATCCCAGGTGGAGCACAGGAGGTTTTACTCGTCCTAGATGCGACAACAGGACAAAATGCCTTAATTCAAGCGAAACAGTTCAATGAAACAACGAATATCACAGGTTTAGTATTGACAAAATTAGACGGAACAGCCAAAGGTGGCGTTGTACTAGCCATTCGTCATGAGTTAGATATTCCTGTTAAATTTGTTGGTCTTGGAGAAGGTGTAGAGGACTTAAGAGAATTTGCACCCGATGAGTATATGTATGGTTTAGTTAAAGATTTGATTGACAAACAATATGAATAAATCAGGAGGCTGTGTGACAAAGGGTGTGTCCCTTTGTCACACAGCCAGTATTGATAAATAGGAGGAATTGTGTGAGAGCATGTGCGATTATTGCAGAATATAATCCTTTTCATAATGGGCATGCTTGGCATATTCAACAAGCAAGAGAGCATAGTCAAGCTGACGTGATGATTGCTGTTATGAGTGGGAATTTTACGCAAAGAGGCGATTTAGCGATTTTAAATAAGTGGAATAGAGCAAAATTAGCCTTATCTCATGGGGTTGATATGGTTGTTGAATTACCAACAGTTGAGGCTGTTCAATCTGCAGATTTTTTTGCTGAAAATGCTGTGAGAATAGCTCATAAATTACAGTGTCAGTTTATATCATGTGGAGTAGAAAGTGGAACATCTCAAGCGTTTCAAGAAATTGCTGAAGCATTAATGAATCTACCAGAAAAGGATTTTACACAGTCTTATCATACGCAAGTGCTGATGTATTTATCGCAACTATTTCCTACTGAAATGGCAACACTTATATCAACGCCTAATAATCAGTTGGCACTATCTTATATGAAAGCAATTATAAAGCATGACTATTCGATGCAGTTATTACCAATTATACGCACGTCTGCCCAGCACTATGATACTCAAGTGGAAAGCAATTCTTGTTTTGCAAGTGGCACAGCAATTCGTCAAAAAGTGCTTTCTCATGAGGACTATATAAGTGTTGTGCCAGAATTATCGTATCGCACGTTACAAAATCATGCAGTACAACTCAAAACAGCGTACGATAAATATTGGGTTATTCTGCAAACCATAATTATGTCTAAGTCACTAGAGGAATTGCGTTGCGTGTATCAAATGGTGGAGGGGATAGAGTATCGTTTGAAAAAATGCGTGTATCATGCGGAAAGTTATGAGCATTTTGTAGAGTTGGTGATGAATAAGCGTTGGAAAAGAGCCAGAGTACAGCGCTTGTGTTTATACATTGTGCTAAATATACAAAGTCAAGAGCGACAAGATAGTGTGCGAGTATTGGCGATAAACAACGTAGGAACGCGATATATGAAGCAATTAAAGCACGTAGATTTTATTACACAATTCAAAAAAAATCATGATGAAAAGTGGCATAGACAAATATCATGTGATAAAATATATCAAACATTATGTGAACAATCTGAACAAAATTTTAGGTGGATAGAAAGAGATGCAAATGAAAAAGTTTAAATATTATCAAGATGTAAGGTCTATCGTTTTATTAACTGCGGCAACGCTGCTACAAGTGTTTACATTACAGGCGATTTTAACACCCGCTAATTTATTACCGAGTGGTTTTTTAGGTATTTCTGTGCTTATTCAAAATATATCTAAAATGTTTTTACCGACACCTATTCCACTAAATATTTCTTCTCTTGTGCTGAATGTTGTCGTTGCATTTTTGTGTTATAAAGGTTTAAGTAAACGATTTGCATTTTTATCTCTTTTTCAAGTCGTATTATCTAGTTTCTTTTTAAGTATCTTTCATTTTCAACCTATCTTGCACGATGTGATGTTAGCTGTATTATTAGGTGGAGCATTGAATGGTATTTATATTGCATTAGCACTATATGCAGACGGCTCCACAGGAGGAACCGACTTTATCGCATTATACGTGTCGAATAAAAAAGGAAAATCTATTTGGGAGTACGTGTTTGTTGGGAATGTCATTTTATTAATTGTTTTTGCCTTAACAAGTAGTTGGGAACAAGCAGGCTTTTCTATTTTATTCCAATTTGTTGCGACGAAAACATTGGAAAATTTCCACCATCGTTATGAACAGTTGACATTACAAATCACAACAGAAACTCCCGAGAAAATTATGGATTATTATTTTGAGAACTATAAGCATGGCATGTCGTGTATAGAGGGTGTTGGTGGTTATACGCATCGGAAAATTTATATTTTATATACCGTTATTTCTTCTTACGAATTAAAAGAAATTACAAAAGGTATTTTAAATTCAGATCCAAAAGCGATTATCAATGTGATGAGTACCGAACAATTTTATGGTAACTTTTATCGGGAGAAACACTAATGACCGAAAAAGAATATTTTATGAGAGAAGCCTTGAAAGAAGCTCAAAAAGCGTATGATTTAGATGAAGTACCTATCGGTGCTGTTGTTGTGTATAAAGGTGAGGTCATTGGTAGAGGATACAACTTACGAGAAAAGGAACAAGATGCGACACTTCATGCAGAAATAAAAGCGATACGTCAAGCAAATGCGCACTTAGGGAATTGGCGTTTAGAAGAGTGTGAGTTATTTGTTACTTTAGAACCGTGTCCAATGTGCAGTGGTGCCATTATTTTATCAAGACTAAAAAAAGTAACCTTTGGTGCTTTTGATCCAAAAGCAGGAACATGCGGTACTTTTATGAATTTAGTTCAAGATAGTCGGTTTAATCATCAAGCCGAGGTGGAAAGTGGCATACTAGAAGAAGAGTGTAAGGCTCTTTTACAGCGGTTTTTTAAAGAACTACGAGAACGTAAAAAACAGATAAATATATAAAAATTGTGTTGGAGTTTTTGTCCCAACACAATTTTTTGGTAAAGTATTTTTTTCTCCCGATACGTTTTATTGAAGTGCGTACTATTCGGTACAAAGTACATCTAGTAAAAATACTACTACTTCTAATTTTTTGTTTAAAAGAATTGTCTACCATTTTATTCTTTTTGCTTGTTTATATTTATGTTGTATTGTAGAATAATTTTAAGAAATAATCTTATTTCTCTAGCAATTCCTAGTAAGATGAGTAGTGTGGCTATTACTTTTTCGTCTACTAGGTTTTTTATTTTGTATAAAGAAATAAAATTTCTTTATATTTTGATAGCATATTTTTTTAAAAATAGGTATACTTAGAACGTTAAAATAGTATAGGAAAGAGGGTTAGTATGAAAAAATTAGGATTATTCTTTGGTAGTATTCTA
This sequence comes from Granulicatella sp. zg-84, assembly GCF_010892375.1. Lineage (NCBI taxonomy): Bacteria > Bacillati > Bacillota > Bacilli > Lactobacillales > Carnobacteriaceae > Granulicatella > Granulicatella sp. zg-84. The sequence continues at coordinate 16,534 of NZ_WNJX01000002.1, forward strand.
GCTGCTGTGTCTATTCTTTTTTTTATGAAATTCGCTTTAGAGCAAGAGCGTGCATCTTCTGTTGGTGTAGAAGTTGATGCACAAAAACCGCTGTATATTTTTAACTGGGGCGATTATATTGACCCTGAGTTAATAAAAGAATTTGAGGAAAAAACAGGATATTCCGTTGTTTATGAAACGTTCGATTCTAATGATGCAATGGAAGCTAAATTAAAACAAGGTGGTACACCGTATGATCTTATTTTTCCAAGTGAGTCACGTGTCCCAAAACTATTAGAAGAAAACTTATTAAAACCACTTGATAAGTCTAAAATTATCGGGTTAGAAACACTTTCTCCTGCCTTGATGAATCAAAATTTTGATAGAGATAATCAATACACAATCCCATATTTTTGGGGAACGATTGGTATTATGGTCAATACAGAAATGGTCGATGCTGAAAAAATTACGACTTGGAAAGATTTATGGGATTCAGAATATAAAAATAATATTTTAGTGTTGGACAATTTCCATGAAATGTTAGGGTTGACTTTACAAAGTATGGGATATTCATTGAATACGCAAGATGAAGAGAAAATAAAAGAAGCGACACAACGATTGATTGCATTAAGTCCGAATATACGAGCGGTTTTAACAGATGAGATAAAACCTTTGTTAGTTGCGGGTGAAGCGGCGATTGGAATTGGTTACTCAGGAGATGCAGCTGCTGTTATTGCATCTAATCCAGCCATTACGTACATTATTCCAAAAGATGGTAGTGCTGTTTGGACAGATAATTTTGCTATTCCGCATACAGCAAAAAATATTGAGGGTGCTTATGCGTTTATTAACTTTATGTTAGAGCCTGAGCATGCAGCTAAAAATGCTGAGTATGTTGGGTATACAACACCAAGTCAAGCGGCTAGAGAATTATTACCTGAGGAAATGACAAGCGATACGATGTTCTATCCGTCAGATGATGTATTAAATGAATTGGAACATTATGAACATTTAGGTAAGCATTGGATAGAATTTTATAATGAACAATTTTTAAACTTTAAAATGGAGTTATCATAATGCATTATATTTTAAAAAGCAAAGCGATATTTGATACCGAAAAGAAAGAAACATTTTCTGGTGGTATTGAAATAAAAGATGGTTATATTACAGCTGTTTATCAACAAACTATCCCAACTGATAGAGGGTGCGATATTATTGATTGTGGTAGCCAAATGATTATTCCGTCTTTTATCGATGCACATGTTCATTTTTACTTGGCAAGTTTGGTTTATAACAAACGCTTAACAGTTGTATCTGGTCGTTCTCCCGAAGAAGTTGCTAAACAAGCAGAAACATTACCTATTCAAAATGGGTGGCGTATTGGTATTGGGTGGTATGCGAGTGATTTTGGACAACAAGTTTACCCAACAAGATGGAAATTAGATGCAACAACACACGATGTTCCGACTTTATTGATTTCAGGAGATGCGCATACGATTTGGCTAAACTCAGCTGGTATGAATGCTTTAAATATCACACCAGAAACATTACCGAAAGAGATTACAGGGGAACGTTTTTATGAGAACAATGTGTTAACAGGTGTGTTTTTAGAAGCGATTGCGATTTATTATTTAGCAAAAGTGTTGGAAATATTTCACGAAACAGCAACAGAGGATTGTTTGATGTATATGAAACAATTAAATCAAATGGGAATAACGGCTGTGGGAGATGTTGCTTTAACTGGTGAAAGCCCAGATGATTTAGTATATCCACATTTATATGCACATCAACAAGCAACTGTACGCATCAATTTCTTTCCAGCAATGCGTGAGGAAACACAGCACTTGGATACACTGTCTTCTAAGTATACATCGCCTATGCTCCAAATGTCAGGTGTGAAACAATTTTTTGACGGTGTGACAAGTTCACATACAGCGTTATTAAAAGAACCTTATGCCAATCCCTACCATGCTCATGATGTGGGTATTCCCTTAATTCCTATTGAAAAGATGCGTCGACTAATTCATCTTGCAAATCAAAAGGGTTTCCCAATCCGTATTCACGCCATTGGCGATAAAGCCATTCAGCTCACATTAACATATTTAAAAGAAGCACAAGAAAAATATCCACTTTTAAAAGGCAATAATACGGTTGAACATCTAGAAGTCATGGACTTAGCCGATTTACCATTGGTGACACAGCCAAATTTAGTATTATCTGTTCAACCAAGCCATTTGCTTGTAGGATATGACACGCTCGATGAAGAAGTCGGTCCAATCAGAGCAAAGGATATGTTCCCATTTCAGACCTTTCTTGATGTTGGGGCAACATTAGGATTTGGAACAGATGTGCCGGTGGTTGTTGATGTGACACCATTGGAAAGTCTTTACTATGCTGTTGCCCGTAAAACGACAGACGGTTTACCAGAGGGAGAGGCTTTAATGAGTCATCAAAAAATGAGTATTGCTGATGCATTAGTAGCACATACAAGTGGAGCAGCTGCGGCAATTAGTCGAGATGATGTAGGTACGATTTGCGTCGGTAAGCGAGCCGATTTAGCCGTATTAAGTGATAATATATTGCATCTATCAAATCCACAAGATATTTTAAATGTACAAGTTCTTAAAACCATTCTTAATGGTGACATTGTGTATCAAAAAATATAAAAAAATGATTGAAACAACTTGCAATTTCTGAAAAGAAATGGTTTAATAACAACATAATATTAACATTTATTGATAAAGACACGATTGATTAGTGAGCATTTTAGAGAGAATCGGCTAGGTGAAACGATTTATGTAACTAATGAATTACCACTTTTGAAAAGTTATTTTGAAAAATAACCGCTAGTTGCGTTACAACAAATGAGTGTTCGTCTGTTGACGAATAAAATGGGTGGAACCACGTATCATAGCGTCCCATTTCTAAGCCCCGGCTTAGAAATGGGATTTTTTGTGTTTATCAATAGAAAAAGGAGAATAAGATGATTAAAGTAACATTTCCAGACGGTGCTGTTCGTGAGTACGAGCAAGGCACAACACCTCATAATATTGCCAAAGAAATTAGTTCTGGTTTAGCTAAAAAAATATTGGCTGCTAAATATAACGGAGAATTGATTGATTATAATCGTCCTTTAGAAAGTGACGGTCGTATTGAATTGGTAACACCTGAGCATGAAGATGCATTAGGAATTTTGCGTCATTCAACAGCACATTTATTAGCACATGCCTTAACACGTCTATACCCAAATATCCATTTTGGTGTAGGTCCTGCCATTGAAACAGGATTTTACTATGACACAGATATGGAAGTGCAATTATCTGAAGATGAATTGCCAAAAGTTGAAGCTGAGATGATGAATATTGTGAAAGCTAATTTCCCTATCGAGCGTCGTGTTGTGACAAAAGAGGAAGCTTTAACGATTTTTGCCAAAGACCCTTATAAAGTAGAACTTATTAACGCATTACCAGACAATGAAACAATCACTGTCTATCAACAAGAAAACTTCATTGATTTATGTCGTGGTATTCATGTGCCATCAACTGGTCGCATTCAAGTCTTTAAATTATTGTCACTTGCGGGTGCTTATTGGAGAGGTAATTCTGATAACAAGATGATGCAACGTGTTTATGGAACAGCCTTTTTTGACAAAAAAGATTTGGCCGAGTTTTTGAAAATGCGTGAGGAAGCTAAAGAGCGTGATCACCGTAAATTAGGAAAAGAATTAGACTTGTTTATGGTGTCTCAAAAAGTAGGTTCAGGTCTACCGTTCTGGTTACCAAAAGGTGCGACTATCCGTCGTGCTGTTGAGCGTTATATTGTGGATAAAGAAATTAGCTTAGGATACCAACATGTGTATACACCAGTTATGGCTGATGTTGAGCTATATAAAACATCAGGTCACTGGGCACATTATAAAGATGATATGTTTCCTCCAATGGACATGGGCGATGGAGAGATGTTAGTATTGCGTCCGATGAACTGTCCGCATCACATGATGGTCTATAAAAACGATATTCATAGTTACCGTGAATTACCAATTCGTATTGCTGAATTGGGTATGATGCACCGTTATGAGAAAAGTGGTGCTTTATCTGGTTTACAACGTGTACGTGAGATGACATTAAACGATGCACATGTGTTCGTACGTCCAGACCAAATTAAAGATGAATTTAAACGTACATTAGAGTTAATTCGTGCTGTATATGAAGATTTTAACATTAAAGACTATCGTTTCCGTCTAAGTTATCGTGATCCAGAAGATAAAGAAAAATACTTTGATGATGATGCTATGTGGAACAAAGCAGAAAGTATGTTAAAAGAAGCAATGGATGAATTAGGATTAACATATTTTGAAGCAACTGGTGAAGCTGCCTTCTATGGACCAAAATTAGACGTTCAGTTCAAAACAGCTATGGGCTTAGAAGAAACAATGTCTACTATTCAGTTGGACTTCTTATTACCTGAGCGTTTTGATTTAACATATGTTGGTGAAGATGGAGAAAATACACATCGTCCAGTCGTTATTCACCGTGGGGTTGTATCGACAATGGAACGCTTTGTTGCCTACTTAATTGAAGAATATAAAGGTGCATTCCCTACATGGTTAGCTCCTGTTCAAGCAACAGTTATTCCAGTTAATTTTGATTTACATGCTGAATATGCACGTCAATTAACAGAACAATTACAACGTATTGGTATGCGTATTGACCTAGATTTACGCTATGAGAAAATGGGTTATAAAATTCGTGCTTCTCAAACACAAAAAATCCCATATCAATTAGTAGTGGGAGATCAAGAAGCGCAAAATCATTCCGTCACTGTTCGTCGCTATGGTTCAAAAGATACAGTGACCATGAGTGTTGATGACTTTATTGCAAAAGTACAACATGAAATTAGCCAATTTAGTCGTCCAGTTGAATAATCAAGAAAAGCCTTGTATACTTTGTGTATGCAAGGTCTTTTTGATAAAAATATTTTATTTTCACCTAAATTTATTTCGTGATGAAAAAACTAGATTAGGGGGTGTCGAAAGAGTATATAAGAAAAAGTAAATGTTAATGTCTGTCATTCATAATTTGAGATGAAAGGGGTACGAAAATGATTACATATAGTATGACAAAAGAAATAACAGATGAGCAATTAAGACAGCTATATACATCTGTCGGGTGGTGTGCCTACACCAATACATTTGATGATTTATCTATTTTATTGGACAAAGCAATACAAGTTATTACAGCATGGGACAATAATAAATTGGTTGGTCTAATACGTACGATAGGCGACGGCGTATATGTAGAAGTGATACAAGATTTGTTGGTGCTTCCAGAATATCAAGGAAACGGAATAGGGAAATATTTATTAACAAGAGCATGTGAGGGAGCAGAAGACAAAAAGCAAGTCTTTTTATTAACAGAAAGTGGTGCTGAAAATAAAAAAGCTTTATCGTTTTATTCAAAGCAGCCTTATTTCAGTGCATTTTCAGACATTTCGATTACTGGTTTTTACAAAACACAGCATATATTAAAATAAAATATGTTGCTACTCTGTACTTTACGATTAGAAATAGATAATTTTTTAGAGTTTATTTAAGGTTACTTTAAGCTAGTATGTTTATACTTATCTTAAATCAAGGATAACCTTGAATAAAAACAATGAAAATTGTTATTCCCTAATAAACACTTTCTTTTCAGAATATCTCTCATAAATATCGAAAAGAAAAATATGTCAGGACATCAACTCTCCCTATTTGATGCCTTGAACATAAATATTTCCCCCTTTTTTAACACCCGTTTTAACGGGTGTTTTTGTTTTGTAATCCTTTTTAATAGAAAAAGTTGACTTCATAGCTAGGTAGCTATATTATTGTAAATGCAAAAGGAGGATTTTTATGAAAAGTATGGAAACAGATGAACAAACTCAAACAAAACCAAAATGGTCTAAAAAAATTATAGCTCTTATTGTATTTTTATTAACGATTTTAACAATGACGATTTATGTTGTTTCACAATCTACGGTACATGCACCTGCACCTGAAACAACAACCACGACCACGACAACGAAGCAAGTATATAAACAAACAGAAGAAGAAAAAGCATTTCTAAAGAAAAAGTTTGAAGAGTTAGCGAATGTGAATAAAGAAGTGATTGCGTATCTTTATTTGCCTGGAACAAAATTAGATGAGCCAGTTGTTCAAACCTCTGATAATTTTACATATTTGGAAAAAACATTCGAAGGAGAACAAGTACCGTTTCTGGGAGCTGTTTTTATGGATACGAATAATCAGAAAGATTTTAGTGATCGTTTAACATGGTTATTTGCACACGCAAGAGGAAGTAAAGTGCCGGACAACCGTATGTTTAATGATGTTAACTATTATGATAAGCAAGAATTTTTTGATGCACATCCATTTGTTGTGGTGGAAACGCCAGAGAAAAAGTTATATTATCAAGCAGTGGCAATGGTCATTGTACCAGAAACAACAGCATTTTATCGTACAACATTTAAAGACGATGATGATTTTTTAACACAATTAGAACAAATTAAAAAAGATGCACAAGTAAAAAATGAATCTATTCAAATTAAAGCAAGTGATAAATACATGGTTTTATCAACATGCCGAGAAGAAGATGATACATTACGTGCCAATTTATATGTACGACAAATACCCGAAGATGAATTACAAGATTTCTTGATGAAAAACAAAGAGAAATTAAAATATGTGAAAACAAGAGAATAATATAAAAATGCACCAAAGCACTGTGTATGCTTTGGTGCATTTGTGTTATTTTGTACCAAATAATCTGTCGCCAGCATCGCCTAAACCTGGTAAAATATAACCATTTTCGTTTAAACGTTCATCTAAACAAGCTGTATAAATATCAATACCTGGATGTGCACTTCTTAATACAGCAACACCTTCTGGTGCAGCTACTAAACAAACGAATTTAATAGAGGATGGTTGAGCACCACGTTTTAATAATGCATCAATCGCAGCTACGGCAGAGCCCCCTGTTGCTAACATTGGGTCTACAACGAATAATTGACGTTCCGCAATATCAGATGGTAGTTTTACAAAGTATTCAACTGGCTCCAAAGTATCATGATCACGGTACATCCCAACATGTCCTACTTTTGCAGCAGGGATAAGTTCTAAAATACCGTCTACCATACCTAACCCAGCACGTAAAATAGGCACAACAGCAACTTTTTTACCTGATAATGTTTTTTGAACAGTTTTCACTAAAGGTGTTTCAATTTCAATGTCCTCTAATGGCAATTCACGAGATACTTCATAAGCCATTAACATTGAAATTTCATTAACAACCTCTCTGAACACTTTTGTTCCACAATCTTTTTCACGAATCATTGTTAATTTGTGTTGAATTAACGGATGATCCAATACCATAAATTTACCCATTGTACTGACCTCTCTTTTCTTATACTTGTTCCATTCTATATGAAATTTTTGATTTTTTCCAGTATTTTTTATAGTATAGTTAAAAGGAGAGATGAACATGACAATATGCGATTGGGCATTGCACAGCACACTTGAAAAAGTCTATCATGACACAGAGTGGGGAATACCGAAAACAGATGATCAAGAATTGTTTGAATTGTTGATATTAGAGGGAATGCAGGCAGGGTTGAGTTGGCATTTAATTTTAAAAAGACGTGAAAATATGCGACAAATACTTGAGCAATTTGATTATCATAAATTGGCGATGTATACAGATGAACAATTAGATATGCTTCTGCAAGACACACGTTTGATACGAAATAAACTAAAAATTTATGCAATTAGAACAAATGCACAATGTTTTCTACAAATACAAAAAGATTACGGTTCATTCGCACGCTATATTTGGAAATTTGTCGATTATCAACCTATCCAAAATAAATGGGCAACTATTGAACAAGTTCCTTGCTTTTCATCTTTATCCGATAAAATTAGTAAAGAGTTGAAAAAACGAGGATTTAAATTTATCGGGACAAAAATCATTTATTCCTTTTTACAAGCGAGTGGAATGATTAACGATCATCTAACAAGTTGTCCTTGTTATTCGTTGAAAAAATATGATAGAATTAACCTTAAAAAACAATAAAAATGGAGTATATCAACATGGAACTATTAAAGCAAATGGTGTTAAAGTATGGAAAAGTATATCCGAATAATGTGTTAAAAGTAGATTCATTTGTTAATCATCAAATTGATGCCCCATTGATGAAACAAGCAGGCGATACTTTTTTTGAACATTTTAAAGAAACAGGCGTGACAAAAGTATTAACGATTGAAGCAAGTGGTATTGCTCCTGCTATTATGACTGCACTATCATTTGGTGTCCCAATGGTATTTGCTAAAAAAACATTGCCAACTACTTTGACGAAAGATACTTTATATAGTACAGAAATTTATAGTTACACAAAGAATATGACGAGTAAAGTTATTTTATCGAAGGAGTATTTAAGTAAAGGCGACAAGGTGTTAATTATTGATGACTTTCTAGCAAATGGTGGAGCTGTTCTCGGATTAGACGATATTGTCAAGCAAGCAGGTGCTGAAACAGTGGGTGTAGGTATTTTGATTGAAAAAGCATTTCAAGATGGTCGTCAAAAACTAGAAGAAGCAGGGTTTGATGTATATTCTTTATGCCGTATTGCCTCTTTAGAAGATGAAAGTATTACATTTTTGTAAAAAACTACGTATTTCTTTAGAAATACGTAGTTTTTTATTGATTATTTTTATAGGAAGCGTTAACATGTAGGTAACTTAATATATTAAGGAGGGGTTTCTGAATGTTTAATACTTTAGAAAGTAAATTTGAAACATTATTTCATACAAAAGAGCATCATAATTTTTTTGCTCCGGGACGTATCAATCTGATTGGTGAACATACCGATTATAATGGAGGATATGTTTTTCCTTGTGCGATTACATTGGGTACATACGCTGTCGCGAGTAAAAGAGAAGACACAAAGTTAATGTTGTATTCCGAAAATTTTTCAGCAGACGGTGTTGTTGAATGTGATTCGACGGATTTAACACATTCGACAACATATACATGGACAAACTACGTTAAAGGTATGATTTTATACTTAAAAGAAGCAGGATATACTATTCGCACAGGTGCCAATATCGTCTTTTATGGAAATATTCCAAATGGTTCAGGGTTATCGTCATCAGCATCGTTTGAATTGTTGATTGGTGTTATTTTTAAAGGGTTATATCAATTAGATATTGAGATGATTGACTTAGTGAAATTGGGCAAAAAAGTAGAAAATGATTTTATCGGTGTTCAATCGGGTATTATGGATCAATTTGCTGTAGGTATGGGTAAAGAAAATCATGCAATAAGATTAGATTGCCAAACACTTGAGTATACATTAGTACCAGTGGACTTAAAAGATAATGTCATTGTCATCATGAATACGAATAAACGTCGTGAATTGGCAGATTCTAAATACAACGAACGTTTCAATGAAACAAGACAAGCGTTAAAAGAATTGCAAACACGGGTATCAATTCAAACATTGGCAGATTTAACGATAGATATTTTTGAAGCAAATAAAGATGTTCTATCATCTGAAGTATTAGTAAAACGTGCAAGACACGCAGTAAGTGAAAATCAACGAACTATTGAAGCTACTGAAAAATTAAGAGCAGGGGATTTAGTTGGGTTTGGAGAATTGATGAAACAGTCGCATTTATCCACAGAATTAGATTATGAAGTAACGGGTAAAGAGTTGGATACATTGGTTCATACAGCATGGGAACAAGAAGGCGTAATCGGTGCAAGAATGACTGGAGCAGGTTTTGGAGGTTGTGCGATTGCCATTGTTCAAAAAGATAAAGTAGATGCTTTTCAACAAGCTGTTGAAGACGTATATGTGAAAGAAATTGGATATAAACCTTCCTTTTACATTGCAGAAATTAGTAATGGGGCTGCACTAAAACAATAATCGTACGAACTCAAAAGATAGTCGTCTTTTGAGTTCTTGTAGTTGTGTAAAAGGAGATATGAATATGGATGTGTATATCAATAAATTTATAAAAAAAGCTGTTCAAGACAATTACATTGACCGATTAGATGAAGTGGTTCAAACGAACCGTTTATTACATGTATTGCAAAAAGATGCTTATGAGCCAATGCATGATGTGCTTTTAGACATGTCTTATCAAGAGCTTTTGGATAAATTCGTTGAAGATGCGATAAAAAGAGGTGTTATTGATACATCATTAGCACAAAAAGAACAGTTAGAAGCAGAGATTATGTCAGTCATAACCCCGCTACCGTCTGTTGTCAATCATGTTTTTTGGGATAAATATATGCAGTCTAAAGAATTAGCAACACGTTATTTTTTCCAGTTAAGTCAAGATAATGATTATATAAAAACAAGGGCTATCCAAAAAAATATATCATTTTCTCATGACAGTCGATACGGCACATTGGAAATAACGATTAACTTATCTAAGCCAGAAAAAGACCCTAAAGATATTGCAAAAGCCAGACAGATGACGCAAGTGACTTATCCCGAGTCGCAATTAACGATGACAAATGAGGGATACTATGGACGAATAAATCATCCTGCACGAAGTAATCATCGTATTATTCGCTTATGTTTAGGAGAGGATAAATGGGGATTCCAGTATTCTCCGTATGCTTATTTTAATGAGCACAGTATTTTTTTAAGTCAAGAGGTACGTCCGATGAATGTGAATAAGACGTGTTTGGCGAATTTATTGCATATTGTAGAAATATTTCCGCATTATTTTGTGGGTTCAAATGCAGGTTTGCCAATTGTGGGAGGTTCAATTTTATCGCATGACCATTATCAAGCAGGTAGACATGAGTTTCCAATGGATAATGCTAGAGAAATACCTATCGAGGAGATAAAAGGTGTAAAAGCCTCACTATTGCACTGGCCTTTATCTGTTATTCGTTTGAAAGATGTATCAATCGACAAATTGATTGATGCAGGTGGGCATATTTTATCTGTTTGGAAAGCATATAGTGATGAAACAGTCGATATAAAAGCAAGTACAAATGGTGTACCGCATAATACCGTCACACCAATCGCACGGTATAAAAACAACATGTATGAGCTGGATATTGTTCTTAGAAATAATCGTACAAGCAGTGAATATCCAGACGGTATTTTCCATCCACATCCCGATGTACAACACATAAAAAAAGAAAATATTGGCTTAATTGAAGTAATGGGTCTAGCCATTTTACCACCAAGATTAAAAGAAGAATTAAAAGTGGTACAAGATTATTTGGATGGAAAAGATGTATGTGTCAATCCAATTCATACGGACTGGGCAATGTTATTGAAAGATAAAGGAATATCGGTTGAGCAAGGTGTTGGACAAGTATTTGAACGTGTTTTAGAAGATGCTGGTGTCTTTAAGCAAACAGTAGTCGGGCAGGAGGCATTTTATCGATTTATAGAAGAAATAAGGAGGTCATAAATGAAACCTTTTAAAAAAGCAGTTATTGGAGAAATAAATGGTGAACCAGTAGATGTCTATACATTGGAAACAAAAAAAGGGCATCGACTTAGTGTGATGTCGTATGGTGCAACTGTTTTAGAGTATACTATGCCGGATAGAAATGGTGTGTTTGAAAATGTTGTTGTACGCTATGATACATTTGAGGAATATATTGACAACGCTATGAAACTTGGTGCAGCAATAGGTCCAGTGGCAGGGCGTATTGCCAATGGAGAGTTTAAACTGAATGGTATGGTGTATCATTTACCTAAAAATAACAATGGTAACCATTTACATGGAGGAAGTACAGGTTTTGATAGTGCCATGTTTAAAGCCGTTCAAGTGTGCGATGATGAAGTTGTTTTTTATTTACACCGTCAACGCAATACGGGTGGGTATCCTGGAGAATTACGTACATGGATTCACTATCGCATATTTGAAGATGGGCAGTGGCGTATCCGCTATGTTGTAAAAACAGATACAGATACTTTAGTGAATCCAACGAATCATAGTTATTTTAATTTAAATGGACGATTAGATATTGGTGTTAGCAATCATCACTTGACAGTGAATGCTACGGGATATACAGAACTAAATGATGTACAAATTCCAACTGGTAAAATAGATAGAGATGCAGATTTTTTAAAAGCGTTACAAAAAGGGGGAAATTTGAGCGTCATTTTTAAAAGTAAACACCCTCAAATTCAAGCTGCTGGAGGATTAGATCATGCGTTTGTATTAAATCCATTAGAAAGGGTAGCTGGTATTATTTCTTGTGAACAAACAGGCAGACAACTTATAATTGAAACAACCTCACCTGCAATGGTTGTATATACAGCAAATGGCTATGATGATAAGACGTTCTTTGGAGGTAAAAAACCTGTAGAGCATGTAGGTATTGCGATTGAAACACAAATATTACCTGATGCTATCAATCAAAAGTCTTTTGGAGATACTATTTTACGTTTAGGGCATACGTTTGAATCAGAAACGACGTATACGCCTTGTGTGTATTAAAAATAGATAAATAACGTGTAATGAGAGATGACTTTTTTACACGTTGTTTTTATTTTCTGTTTTTTTATCTAAAAACACGAATATTTTAAAATTTTTTGGTTAGAAAACATTAAATCTAATTATATTTTTCTTTATGTTATGGTATAATTCTTATAAAAAATAAGATTTTTTATAAGAGATCCTTTTCTAGAAGGGATAAAAGCTTTTTGTTTCTTGAAAAAATAAATTCTTTTTCAGAAAACTCCTAAGTAGATTGTTCAATATATGATGTGGGAGGCTAGGGTTACATTCTTTTTAGTGTATGTGAGGTATTATAAAAGTGAAAGGAGAAATATTTTGAAAGAAAATAGATTTTATAAACGCGTTTGTACAAAAAGTATGGTGGCATTGATGGCTACTTTTGTGATGGCAGGAACCGTATTACAAACACAAAATGCATATGCGGTTAATGGTAACTTAAAAATTACTGGTATACCACTCATTGGGAGTTTGGACATACCTGCAACGATTAATATCAATCAAGAGAAATCTGCTAGTGACACAATTAGTGGTTCACCAATTTTAGAACACCATAATTTTGAAACAGAGAATAAAACAAAACAAGTACTTGTAACGTCACCAACTACTGAAGATAGCTTGTTTAAATTTAATTCGACATTTCAAATGAAACAATCGCAAAGTCTTATTATTGCGACTCTTTGGGGAGCTTTACTTAAACCAGATTTATCGGATGCAGCAACGCTTGCTGAACTAGCTAAAGCTCAACCGGGAGGAGCAACATCTTATGTTGACTTAAAAGTAACGCTGGATGATCGTTTATCTTATACAGATGCAAATGGTTTAATTCAAAAAGCATATTTCACATCAGAAACATGGCGACCAGTATATATATTTGATTCACAATACAATCAATTAGCAGATGTTAAGGATACATATGTTGAGAATGTCGCACGTAAAGAATTTGATATTCCAACACATCATGTTAAGGAATTTATTATTCGTGTTGTCCCTATTGCTAATAAGACTTTTTCGGCAGCACAACAAGATACACCGATGTCATTTGGTTTTGATACAGAGGGCACTAATAATTTTAAAGTAAGTGCACAAGATGCCAATGCGATTGCTGCGAATCGTCGTATGATGACCGATGACGAAAAAACAGAAGAAAAACGTATTGTAGAAAAAGATTTAAATATGGCTGCTAATAAATTAACGCCAACTGAAATTGAAACATTAAGAAAATACAATATTTTCGTAACTGGAGAAATTGGTGGGAAAGTATGGGGGGGAGTGGGACGGCTTATACTCTCAGCAGATGTAAACAATATTTTGCCGCCAGCCGGAGTGGCCGTTACTTTTGCTAATCCAGAAGTGACCTTTATGAAAAATATTGAAACAGATGTAACAAAAGATAAAATTGCTAGTGTGTATGCGGATTACAACAAAACGATTCCAAATGATACGTTGACGGACCAAAATGTACCTGCTAATCCAACACGAGATGGTTATATATTTGTTGGGTGGAGTGAGAATAAAGATTCTAAAACAGCAGATTTTGACCCTGAAACAGCAGTTATTACAGAAAATAAAACGGTCTACGCGATATGGTCTCAAGGTTTTAATGTGACATATAACTTTGAAAAACAACAAGGTGTTACTCTAGAGTTGCCACAAGCGATTCAAGATAGATTAGCTGATAAAAATAAAATAGATGTCTTAATAGGTAGTGAAGTAGACACACAAGGTATTGATACAAGTGAGTATGAAGATAAAGACAATAAAGGGGTGTGGACATTTGTATCTTGGGATAAAGAGAAAGCGACAGTGATGAATGCAGATGTTGTATTTAAGGGTACATGGGACTTCAAATTACATAAATATGAATTGGGGGATCCGGAAACACCAGATAAACCGATTTTAGAAATACGCACGGCAACCTATGTCTTTAAAGAAAAAACAGGAAAAGATTTACCACAAGTATTGAAAGATCGTTTGGCTAATACAAATGTGCTTGGTGTAGATGGACAAGAGGTGAATGTATCAGCGATTGATACCTCAAGTTATACAGATCAATCTGGCACATGGACATTTATTGCTTGGGATAAAGAGAAAGCGGCATTTAACAAAGAGAATCTTGTATTTGTTGGAGAGTGGGTATTTACACCAATAAAAGACGAAACAACCACTACGACAACTATCACACAAAAACCAAAACCTATTATTCCGTCAAAACAAACAACGACAAGTACAACGACAATGACAATGACTGAAAAAGAAAAACCAACTCAATCAACTCTACCACATACAGGAGATGTATCAGGCGTGTCTACTATATTATTTGGGTTAAGTGCTATTTTAAGTGCAATTGGCTTATCTAAAAAATCAGCTCGTAAACGTTAAATATATTTTTGAAAATGAGTGAGTTCATGTGGACTCGCTCATTTTTACTTTAGATGAATTGTGATCAAAGATGAAATCTTTAAAATTAGTGTCTTTAGATTGGAAATCAGTACAAAGACGAACAAAGAAGTTAAATTGTTCTGTTTTTTTAGCGTTTTATTATCATGCAAAATGTCTTAAAAATTTTTTACAGTGATTTTTCTTTTTTTACGTTTTTTTCTTTAGAGTTGTGATATACTTAGAGTGTAGTTGATTATATAATCAAAATTTAGATAGAAAGTTGGCGCATAGATGCAACATCCGCGTGAAGGAGAGTTCATTACGATTAAGAGCTACAAGCATGATGGCAGTTTGCATCGAACATGGCGTGATACAATGGTATTAAAAACAAGTGAGCAATCAATCATTGGATGCAATGATCACACGCTTGTCACAGAATCAGACGGTAGAAGGTGGGTAACAAGAGAACCAGCGTTATTGTATTATCATAAACATTATTGGTTTAATGTGGTTACAATGATACGACCAAAAGGTATTTCTTATTATTGCAATATTGCCTCGCCGTATGTGATTGATTCAGAGGGATTAAAATATATTGATTATGACTTAGATGTCAAAGTCTTTCCCGATGGAGAAAAACGCTTGTTAGATGTAGATGAATATGAATTGCATCGAAGAAAAATGCACTATCCAAAAGAGATAGATCATATTCTGAAAGAAAATGTACGTATTCTTGTTGATTGGATTAACAATGAGAAAGGTCCTTTTTCTCCTGCATACGTCAACTTGTGGTATGAACGATATCGTCAATTATCTCGTAGGCGATAAATGGAAAAATCTTTAGTCGATTAAAGCACTAAAGATTTTTTATATCATAGAATGGAAAAGAAAAATGGATTTATTAAAAGAAAGATTAAGAAAGAATGGAATGAGGCTAACCCCTCAACGTATGGCTGTTTTGGAGTATATCTATGAATCCAAGACGCATCCAACGGCACAGGATATTTACCAGCAAATTAAGGATAAGTTTGATACGTTGAGTTTGTCTACTGTATATAATAATTTGAATGCTTTAATTAAATTAGGTTATGCTATGGAACTAACGTATGGTGATGCAGCAACGAGATATGATTATAAAGAAGATGATGAAGTGCATTATCATGCCATTTGTTTGCAATGTGGGAATGTGATTGATTTTGAGTATTCAGCACTTGAAGATATGTGTCAAAAATTAGAAAAAACATATGGTTTTGACCCTGTATCTCCAAGACTAGAAGTATTTGGCTATTGTAAAGAATGTAAGGGAGTTATGAATAATGAAATCTAAAACTATGAAACTAACACTATATATGATGACAGTGGTGTTGTTGCTTTTATTGGTACTTGCTGGCTATATATTTTATAATGAACAAGCTTTACCAGGTGCGTATCAAAGAGTGTTGAATGAAGCAGGGCAAATCGCACAAAATGAAGCGGGGAATGTTGAGTATGCAGATAAAACATTAAATGACACAACCGCTCTTGGTTATTTTCCAGTAGATAATACAGGAAAACAAGTGGAAGGATTATCTGATTTAGTGAATACATTTATGGATAATCAAATTGTGAAGCAATCCGATCATGATGTAGTATCTTTTTACTATAAAAAAACGGATAGAGGAAATGGGTATATGAGTTATGACTTATATAAAGATGTCTATAAATATGGGTTTGGTAACTACAAAAAAGACACATCCTCTTTATTAGCAACACAATATTATTACGGTGGTAGAAATTTAACATTTGAAGGATTATTTGAATCATTTTCTTTAGAAAAAGATGATATTTTATCTGCTTTAATGTCTACAATCAATCAAGTAACAAATGAAAAAGAAAAACAACTATTACAAGCTTCTCTTTCTGTAGATACATTAAAAACATTAGGTTATATCTATAATCCAGATGGATTTAGTGTTCTTGTGAAACAAGAAGACGGTATGTTGAGTCCGGTAGCTTTGAATATAGATGCTCTCGTACCTTATTTTAAAGAGCACTTATTATTATCAGATGCACATAAATCAATTTATCAATCACGTATCGCAGAAATTAAAGAAAAACGTGAAAAACTAATTGCTAGTCGTCTTGATGAGATTATTGCGACGATTAGAAATAATGGAGCAACGAACAAAGTTGCTTTGACATTTGATGATGGTCCAAGAGCAGATACAACACCAAGAATTTTAGACGTGTTGAAACAATACGATGTTAAAGCGACATTCTTTATTTTAGGACAAAATATTGCGGGAAATGAAAACTTATTAAAACGAGAAGTACAAGAAGGTCATGAGTTAGGTAATCATACATTTACGCATAGAAGTTTACCAACTTTAACGGACGATGAAGTTAAAGAAGAAATTGGTAAAACACAAAAAATGATTGAAGATATTACAGGGGTGAAACCAAAATCATTAAGACCTCCGTATGGAGCGTATAATCAAAAAGTCGCAGAATTGGCTAAATTACCAATTGCTTTATGGAATATTGATAGTGAAGACTGGAAGTCACGTAATGTAAATTCTATCCAACATCAAGTATTAGATACAACGATTGGAGGCTCTATTATTTTAGTGCATGATATTCATGAAGAATCTGCACAATCTGTTGAGAGTTTAATTTTGGGGTTAAGAGAACGTGGCTTTGAATTTGTAACATTCTCAGAATTATATCAAGATGGACAAGTGTTACCAAATGTTGTTTACTTCAGTCACAATGATGCAAGAAAAGCCGATTAAACATAAAGTAATATAAGTTGTTGTTTTTATTGTTTTGATGTAGAATAGAAACAAAGCGAAAAGAGGTGTTATGTATGGAATTTGTTGATGAAACAATGTTATTCAATAAAGAAGATTTTGAAGGAAAAGAACTGGAACGTGCGATTTTATGTGTGTATGATGCTTTAAAAGAAAAAGGGTATCAACCGGTTAATCAAATTGTTGGATACTTAATGTCAGGAGATCCGGCATATATTCCAAGACATAACAATGCACGTAATGTCATTCGACATTACGAGCGTGATGAAATTCTGGAAGAATTATTAAAAGCCTACTTAGCATCGCATGGGAGAGAGGACAAGTGAGAATTTTAGGTTTAGACGTTGGCTCAAAAACAGTTGGTATGGCTGTGAGCGATCCTTTTGGTTGGACAGCTCAAGGAATTGGTATTTTATCAATTGATGAGGAAAAACAACAATTTGGATTAGATGATATTCAAAAAATTATTCAAGAATACAAAGTTGAAAAAATAGTCATAGGTTTACCTAAAAATATGGACAACTCAGAAGGGTTTAGAGCAGAAGCCTCTCGATATTATGCTGCTTTATTAGCAGAGTTAACACATTTACCAGTTGATTTCCAAGATGAACGCTTAACGACAGTTCAAGCGGAGCGTATGTTAATTGATGAGGGTAATGTATCAAGAAAAAAAAGAAAAAAAGTCATCGATAAATTAGCTGCAGTTATTTTGTTGCAAAATTATTTAGATAGACAAAAGTAAGGAGAAAGTTTTATGACTGAACATAATCACGAGCACGATGAAGAATTTATCACAATTGTTGATGAAGATGGAAATGAAGAATTATATCAAATTTTATTTACATTCGACTCAGACGATTTTGGAAAATCTTATGTATTATTATATCCTGCAGGGACAAGTGAAGATGATGAAGTAGAAATTCAAGCATACGCATTTAAAGAAAATGAAGAAGGTGGAGCAGGAGATTTGCTACCAATCGAAACAGACGAAGAATGGGATATGGTTGAAGAAGTATTAAACACGTTTTTAGCAGAAGAAGAAGAATAAAGACTCTTCATCAATTATGTTGGTAAAGAGAATGAGAAAGTTTTTTGGTAGTGAATGGCTGTGCCATTCACTACTTTTTTATAATAAAGAGCATATAAACAAAAAGTTGAAACAACGTCTAAAAACGTTATTTCAACTTATAGTTACTTTTTAGGTGTTATTTTGTAGCACGTCTTACGTATGTACCTTCTGCTGTGTTTACTTCTAAGTATTCACCTGCTTCGATAAAGTCAGGTACATTTACAACTAAACCTGTTTCCATTGTAGCAGGTTTACCTGAACCTGAAACAGTAGCACCTTTGATAGATGGTTGTGTTTCTGAAACTTGTAATACAACAGTTGTTGGTAATGTTACGCCAACCACTTCATCACCGAAGAATTCAATTTTTACATTCATGTTTTCTAAAATATATTTTAATTCTTCTTCAATGCTATCTTGAGGGATTTCATATTGTTCGTATGTTTCTAAATCCATGAATACGGCTGTGCCGTCCATGTTGTATAAGTATTGCACTTCTTTTTTCTCAATATGTGCTTTTTCTACTTTTTCATCTGGACGCATTGTTGTGTCGACTGTTGAACCGTTTCTTACATCACGGATTTTCATACGCATGACAGTATTTCCTTTACCTGGTTTGTGATGACTGATTTCAAGTACTTTCCATAATTTTCCATCAGCCACATAAGTCATACCGGCTTTTAAATCACTTACGTTAATCATTTGTTCTCTCCTTAACTAATTAAATACTATTTAGTTATACCATATTTTCCTCATAACAACAACATTTTTATTAAAACATAGTGTACAATTTCTGTTTGTTTTGTATTTGTTTTTGACGAAAACGGTGTGATGAAACAGTGCTTAAGATTATATAAAATACTGGTATTTTAAAAGATGTATTATAAATATTTTTATGCAAGACACTACTTTTTTATGATGAAAAGTAGGGAATGATTTTCTTGACGGAAAGATAGAGCGTGTTATAATTTTTATGGGATAGTCATATTAAATGAATAGGAGTGTCATACATATGTACGCAGTTGTATTAGCGGCGGATAATCAATATTTGGATAAAGTAGATGTATTGATTAAATCCATTTGTGCCAATAACCAATATATTAAATTTTATCTTCTTCATGAAGATATTCCTAAAGAATGGTTTATTTATATAGAAAGTGTGTTGACACAAGTAAATTGTTCGATTGTCAATATGAACATGGTTGATAAAGATTGTCATTATCAATCACAACATGCACATATTAGTCAAGCAACCTATTTTAGATATTTAATTGGTGATTTAGTTGAAGAAGAAAAAGTATTGTATTTGGATACAGATATTGTTGTGACAGGAGATATTACACATCTATTTGATATTGACCTAGGACATTATTATATTGGAGCTGTAAATGAACCGCATCATGTCAATCAATTTAATGCGGGTGTCATGCTTATCAATAATGCTCTTTGGAAAGAAGAAAATATATCTGAAAAACTGATGCGTTTAACAGAAGAATTTATTCATACAGTGAATAATGGTGATCAAAGTATTTTAAATATGGCATTTAAAGATAATTGGTTATCTTTACCTAGACGCTATAATACAATGATTGGGTTTGATAAGTTGTTGGAAATAGAAAACAAACAGGATTTCATTGAAACTATCCATCCGCTACCAATTATTGTGCATTACGTCACAGCAAAAAAGCCTTGGGGGCAATTCAGTTCCATTCGTTTGCGAGAAATATGGTGGTTTTATTATGCGTTAACTTGGACGGACATCATTGGAAAATGGAAAATTTTCAACTATAATACAGAGATGTTTCTACACTATGGGAACAAAAAACTATTTATTTTAACAAACACACAAGATATCGCTCACATAGAAGAGTTAGTGATTGCTTTACCCAATAGTCAATTTTGTATTGCGGCACCAACCTATTTTTCATCCAAAGTAGTTGCTTTAAGTAAATATCGAAACGTCTTTTTATATCCTAATATTTTATCTTTAACAAGAGATAGACTATTAGAAGAATGTGATATTTATTTAGATATCAATTATTTAGGTGAAGTAGATAATGTTGTCGAGAAAGCAAAAGAAAAGCATAAAATTATTTTTGCTTTTGATGAAACAAAGCACCGTGATGATGCTATTTATGATAAAGTTATTCCTATTCAAAATGTACAAGATATGATAGAAGCCATTAAACGCGTTTAATGGCTTTTGTTATATGTATGTTTTAAGTCATTTAATTGACTACTAATAAATATGATGAGTTCATCTGCATGATAGGCTAAAGGTTCTTTGATTAAACAATAAGATTTAATAAATTTACTTAATGCAGATGCATTGTACATAATAAAAGATTGTTTTAAATAAGGTGTTATGTCAACCTTTTTTTCTTTAATAGCCATTTCAAGAAGATAATGGCATTGTTCTGTGAAAAAATCGTCAAAATTATTTTGTCCTAGAATGAGAAAAACTTTACTATAAAACTCTTGACGTGTGTCAATATATTTGAGTAGTTGTGTGAGTATGATTTTCCAAGTGTAGTTATGCAAATGATGAGTTATTTGTTGTTCTAATTCATTTTCAAAAATCCAAATAATTAAGTCGTACTTATCTTTAAAGTGATTGTAAAAAGTTTGTCGTCGTATGTTGGCGTATGTTGTAATATCTGTTGTGGTTAGTTTTTCAAAATCATTTTTGACCATCAGTTCTTTAAAAGCATCTGCAATTTTCTTTTTAGTGACCATAGATTTTTTCATAGACAATCTCTCCTTTTATAACTATTATACATGATAAAAAGAAAAAATGTGACAAAATATAGTTTTTGTCCCTTAAAAATTGTAAACGCATTCTGTATAATAGTGATATATAAAAAGTGATTTTTATAGAAAAATAATGAATAAACCAAGTTATATTGTCGATGTGGTATTCATAAAAATAGAGAAATAAGGAGAGATAGTATGAGTTCGGAAATGACACAATTCATTGGAGAATTGCTAGGAACGTTTATTTTAGTATTATTAGGGAACGGTGTTGTATGCAGTATTGCATTAAATAAAACAAAAGCACAGAATACAGGTTGGCTCATGGTAACTTTAGGTTGGGCTGTGGCAGTAACTATTGCTGTTTACGCATCTGGATTTTTATGTCCTGCCCATTTAAACCCTGCCGTGACAATTTCACTTGCTGTGATTGGTAGTTTTCCTTGGGCACAAGTGGTACCATTTATCATTGCACAAATGATTGGTGCCATGGCAGCATCTGTTTTGTTATATTTACATTTTTATCCTCACTTCCAAGAAACAGAAGACACTGGCACAGTTTTAGGCTGTTTTTCAACAGCACCAGCTATTCGTCACACATGGTCAAATGTTTTTGGAGAAATGCTAGGAACAGCTGTTTTAATGGTTGGTATTTTAGCTATGGGACAAAATAAATTAAGTGATGGTATGTCACCAATGATTGTTGGTTTAATTATTTTAACTATAGGATTTTCATTAGGGTCTACAACTGGTTATGCGATTAACCCAGCACGTGACTTAGGACCAAGATTGATGCATGCCATTTTACCTTTAAAACATAAAGGTGATTCAGACTGGGGATACGCTTGGATTCCTATTGTAGGTCCAATCCTTGGTGGTATCGTTGGTAGTGTGTTATATAATATGATTATTCAATTAACAATGTAATAGTAGAGATATTTCTAAAATGGATTCCAAATCGACATATAACTAAACCGGGATAAATGATTATCCCGGTTTTAATATGGTTATTTTAATTTTTTAGCTTTTTCTGTATTGGCAAAATGTAATTTAGCATAATAAGATAGTGCGTTTTTATCTTTTTTGAGTAATTGACTTGCCACAACATCAACAGAATGACCTGCACCAGATGGCAAGTTTATACCCGCTTGTTTTGAGAGTTTTTTTAAATTTTCAATAAATTCATATCTTGCGATAATGCTTGCACATGCAACAGCTAAATGATGACTTTCTCCTTTTGTGGCGAAGTACACATCTTTTTTAATTTGAACGGGTTCATCTTTTATGTGTGAAAAATAGGTTTGAGGTAATTCGAATTGGTCAATAAGCAAACCGTCAGGATACTCGGGAGATATTTTTTTTAATAATTTTCCGAGTGCATAATTGTGCAAAATAGCTTTCATTTTCCCTTGGGACATGGTTGGCTGAATGTCATTGTATTTTGGTGGTTCAACGACAAGCAAGCTATAAGGTACTATTTCTTTTAATTGTGTTGCTAAAATAGCAATGCGAGAATCGGATAAATTTTTTGAGTCTTGTACACCAAGTTGCTTTAAAGACGCTAATTGTTCTTTTTTGACATATGTAGCACATACGACAATTGATCCAAAATAACTACCGGTACCTGTTTCGTCACTACCAATAACAGACCATGTTTGGAAATTGGGTGGCAAGTTATTATCCTGTTTTTTTTCATTTGTATCAAAAGTCCCCCACTGTTGTGCTTCTGCTTGTGCATTAGAGCCTTGAAAAAGTACTTTGCCAGATTCATAAGCGGTAATAGTCGTTCCGTCTTTAACAGCAGAAAACAAACTGTATGGTGGGCATGTTGGTTTTAAGTAATCTTGGTAAAAATTTTTTAATTGTTCTATTTGTACTGTGTTCATTTTTATCGTCGTCATGTTAATCTCCTTTATATACAGTGTATCAAAAATAAAAGAAAAACCATAGTCAAAACTATGGTTATAGAGGTTGAACAAAGGCTTGTTTAGCCCCTTTTGATAGTAATATACATCTTAAAGCATCTGCATCTTGTTTTGTTTTTGCTAAAGCAATCATACAGCCACCTAAACCACCACCAGTAAGTTTAGCGCCAAGTGCACCGTGCTCTAAGGATAAGGATACAAGTTGATCCAATAACGGATGCGATACGCCTAATTTTTGTAAAGCGTGATGAGCATGTGTCATGGTCTGTCCTAAAGCATGTAATTGATTGGTTGCCAAATAATGTGTGACACGATGTGTCATATTTGATAATGTGGTCATGATAGATGTATGTGTTTTTGGCGCTACTTTTTTTAAGGTTGCTACTTTTTCAATGGCTTGTTTTGTTTGTCCTGTTAATCCTGTATCTGCAATGACGAGATAACCAGTCGTATTTATGCTGATTTTTTTAAAGGGTTTGCCTTTTTCAAAAAATAAAGGTGTTTCCGTTGAAATAATTGTGGCATCTAAGCCGCTTGGATTACCATGAACGACTTTTTCAGCAATTTGAACAAGATGTATTAGTTCCTTTGTTGTAATCGATTTATTGAAATATTGACATAAACTACGGACAATTGCGCAAGAAACAGCAGCACTAGACCCCATACCTCGCTCTGATGGAATAGAGCTTTCTATACGAATGTGTAGAGGTGTATGTTCTTGGTTTAAGTAGTATAAAGTGGCGTTAATAATTGTTTTCAAACCAGTTAGTAATTCTGGCATATCATCAATTAGTCCTTCATATAAATCACAATATAAATATAAGCCGTTCTTTGCTGGAGAAATATTTACATGTGTTTGGACAGCTGTACAAGGAATGGCGATAGCAGGATGTCCATAAACAGCGGCGTGTTCACCAATTAAAATAATTTTACCACTTGCTGTTCCCGTTGCTGTTTTCTTTTTGGTTATATTCATAATAAACTCCTATGATAGTAAACTCATGATATAGTCTATAAAACATTACTTCAAAAGTAAACAACGTTTAAAAAATTTTAATATTTGAAAATCAAGATTCACAAATTACAATAGTAAGTTAGCCACCTCAGGTAAATCATAAGGACATACATAGTTAAATAATTTACGTGGATAACGATTTATCCATTGTTCAACAGCCGTTACTTCGTTAGGAGTAACGGTTGTTGTGCCTTTTGGAAACCATCGTCTAATCAATCGATTTGCATTTTCGTTACTACCTCGTTCATAAGAAGAGAATGGATGTGCATAATAAATAGGACAGGTGACAGCCTCATCTAATCGTAAAAATTCAGAACCATTATCAGCTGTTAAAGAGCGGATTAAATAGTCTTGTTGAATAGACGTCAAAGCGATGTTCACACTTTGAGCCGTTTTATCAGGAATTAGACGAATAATTTCATAGCGTGTTTTTCTGTCCGTTAATGTCAATAATTGTTGTCCACGTTTCTTGTTTAAAATCACTAAATCTATTTCAAAATGCCCAACTTCTTTTCTCTCGTTAATCTCTTGTGGTCGCTGTTCGATAGAGAGGGCATTAGCCTTTCTTGGTGGTCGTTTTTCATTGGATTTTATCGGTTTATGTTTTCTAGGATAAATCAAATGTTTACGCGAAATACCTGTAATCCATCCTTTGTATACCCATGAGTAAATCGTTGTACAAGAGGGCATATCAGGTAGTTGACTAATCATTTCAGGGGAATATTTATCCATGATTTTTTCTCTGATGAGGGCTTCTTTTTTCTACCGTCCACGTATCTGTTCTACCTACGGCTAAACGTAAACGATGATAATCGTTTTGTGCCTTTTGAGCAGAGTATTCTTTAGTGCCGCCATGAAAAGATAAATCGATAAGTCCACGTTTGATTTCATTATTGATGGTTTGGTGATTTTTTCCTAATAATCTACCGATTTCTCTATTGCTTTTTCCTTCTTTTTTCCATTTTTCGATGAAGTAACGTTCTTTTTCTGTTATATGTTTGCCTTTGGTGTTATAGTATTCTTGCATCTCTTGGTATCCTTTTTTTGTTGTTACTAAAAGTATATCCTATGAGATGCTTTTTTTGTACTACTGGCTAACTTAATTATATAATTTACTAAATCAAGATTTTTTAATAAAATAGTTGACATAAAAAAGTAAAAAGGGTAAGATAAAGAAAGTGAAAAGCTACCAAAGACAGTGGGTGGAGAAATCCTTAATATCCTACCGAGGAAGATAGATATTTAATATAAATTTCTGTGGTTCTCTATGTCTTGGGTGATGTAGGGCTTTTTTATTTAAAAAGTGCTACCCCAAATCTAATGGAGGTGAAATGAATGAGCGAAGCAGCTATTGCTAAAAAAGCAGAGTTAGTTCAAGAAGTTGCTAAAAAAATTGAAGAAGCATCTTCAGTTGTTATTGTTGACTACTTAGGATTAACTGTTGATGAAGTAACAAGATTGCGTGTTCAATTACGTGAAGCAAACGTTGAATTTAAAGTGTTGAAAAACGGTATTGTACGTCGTGCAGTTGCTCAAAACAACTTAGAAGGATTAGACGAAGCTTTAGTTGGACCTACAGCTGTTGCATTCTCAAATGATGATGCAGTAGCACCAGCAAAAATTATTGCTGAGTTTGCTAAAAAAGCAGACGCGTTAGAAATCAAAGCTGGTATCGTTGAAGGTAAAGTATCTTCAAAAGCAGAAATCGAAGCATTGGCTTCTTTACCAAACCGCGATGGAATGCTTTCAATGCTTTTATCAGTATTACAAGCACCAGTTCGCAATACAGCATTGGCTTTCAAAGCTGTTGCAGAACAAAAAGAAGAAGTGGCTTAATTTTATTAACCACACAAAAAGTTGCCTAGTGTAACAAAAATAAAAACATATATAAATCGGAGGAAATTATAATGGCATTAAACATTGAACAAATTATTGCAGATATTAAAGAAGCAACAATTTTAGAATTAAACGACTTAGTAAAAGCTATCGAAGAAGAATTTGGCGTAACAGCAGCAGCTCCAGTAGCAATCGCAGCAGGACCTGCAGCAGCAGCTGAAGAAAAAACAGAATTTGACGTAGAATTAACAAGCGCTGGCGACGGCAAAATTAAAGTAATCAAAGTTGTTCGTGAAGCAACTGGATTAGGCTTGAAAGAAGCTAAAGAATTAGTTGACGGTGCTCCATCTGTTGTTAAAGAAGGCGTATCTAAAGAAGAAGCAGAAGCGTTAAAAGCTCAATTAGAAGAAGTTGGCGCAACTGTAACATTAAAATAATTTTAATGACGTATCAAAATTGGCATCCCGTACGGGATGCCAATTTTTTGTTTTAGTGTGAATCTTTTGGGTTCATAGTATATCAATTTGTCCTTACTATGATAATTAAAAATAAACTATATTTAACAAAAATGAGGATAGAAGTGTTTATTGGTGCGTATCATTGACTATTCCATATAATCTTTATACAATAAAAATAATAGAAAGATATGAGGTGCAAATATGACGATAAAACTAATTGCGACAGATATGGATGGTACTTTTTTAAGAGAGGATAAAACGTATGATAAAGAGCGATTTAACCAAATTGCTGAACAGTTGCGTGAGAAAAATATCGTTGGTGTCATTGCAAGTGGAAATAGTTTTGACCATATTTCAAAACCTTTTGATGATGTATGTCAAGATTGGCTATATTTTGCAGGAGATAACGGGAACCATATTGTGAAACAAGGGGAGTCCATTCATGTATTAGCGATTGCTCAACACATTGTTGAAAAAGTTGTGACATTAGCTGAAAGTTTTGAAGGATGTTATGCGTTATTGAGTACGACAAAAACAGCATACACTTACGAAACGATTTCTGATGAAGCGTTGATGCATTTTCTAAAATATAATATGGAAATTATTAAAATAAAAACATTGTCGGATATTCCAGCTGATGAAGAAGTCGTTAAAATTGCCATCATGAGTAAACGTTCTTTAGAGGAAAATAAACAAATTGCTTTAACAATTCGTGAACAATATAATGTTTCTTCAGCGACAAGTGGAGATATGTGGATTGATGTGTATCATAAAGACGGCGGAAAAGGAGCAGGCATTCGATTTATACAAGAAAAATACGGTATAAAAAAAGAGGAGTGTATCGCATTTGGCGATAATTTAAATGATTTGCCAATGATGAAAGAAGTTAAGTACAGTGTTGCCATGGAAAATGCCGATAATGAATTGAAAAAAGTATGTCGTTATGAGATTGGAACGAATGAAGAACAAGCTGTTCAAAATATTTTAGAACAATTTGTTGCAAATGGAGATATTTCTTTTTTACAGAATAAAGAGAATTAAGTAAAGATTATCTATTAAGAATATGCCAAAGGTGTACGATTATTTTTGTTTTATGTTACAATAAGAAAAGTAGTGAAATCTTGAGAAAATAGGTGAGGATATGTTTTTTTTCAAAAAGAAACAAAATAATGAAGAAAAAATATCGTTTGATGAAAAGCAAGGTGTTCCTAATCATGTGGCCATTATTATGGATGGAAATGGTCGTTGGGCACAACAACGTATGTTACCTCGTGTAGCTGGGCATAAAGAAGGTATGCAAACAGTTAAAACGATTGCATTGCATGCGAAAAAATTAGGTGTTAAAGTATTGTCTTTATATGCTTTTTCAACAGAAAATTGGAAAAGACCTCACGATGAGGTATCTTTTTTAATGAAATTACCGATTGATTTTTTTAGTACATTTATTCCACAATTAAATGAAAATAATATTCGAGTAATGACAACGGGATTTATTGAGCAATTACCCGAAAAGACGCAAAAAGCTGTTTTGGATGCTGTGGAGCAGACAAAGCAGAATGACGGTATGATTTTAAATTTTGCATTAAATTATGGGTCCCGTGCGGAAATAATTGCTGCGATAAAAAAAATAAGTATTGAATATCATGATAAAGTAGAAGAAATTAACGAAGAGATTGTGTCAGATTATTTATGGTCCAAACAATTAGGCGAGTATGCAGAGCCGGATTTGTTAATTCGTACCAGTGGCGAAGAGCGCATTAGTAATTTTATGTTATGGCAAATCGCTTATAGTGAATTTTATTTTACAGATGTATTTTGGCCTGATTTTAAAGAACAAGAATTAGAAAAAGCGTTCGCAATATATCAAAAACGGCATCGACGTTTTGGAGGATTGTAGGAGGAAATGTCTTGAAGTTAAGAATTATAACAGCGCTTGTCATTTTGGCGATAGGTCTGCCATTATTATATTTTGGAGGATTAACGTTCCAGCTTTCTATTGTAGGACTAGCTACTATTTGTTTTATGGAAATTATGCATATGGCAAAAATAAAAATACCTTCTCCGGAAGTGATTATTGGATTGTTGGCAACGATTGGCTTAACCATTCCAATTACTTACTACAATTATTTCCGTATGACACCTTTACTTTGGCTATGTCTATGCTCCTTTGCGTTACTCGTTTTAACCGTTTTTTCTAAAAATGAATTTTCATTTGAAAAAGTAGGTATAGTTTCGCTCGCAGCTTTATATATTGGATTAGGTGCACACCATGTACTTATTCTTAGAGAGTATGGATTTGTTGCGATTTTGTTCATTTTTTCTATTGGCTGGATAACTGATTCAGGTGCGTACTTTGTAGGAAGACGTTTTGGGAAACACCGTTTAGCCCCACATATTAGTCCTAATAAATCGATTGAAGGATCTGTTGGTGGAACGGCACTTGCTGTTTTATATGCACTCATTTTTGTTGCGATACATCAACCATTTGCGACACTTTCACTAGATTTTCTAGGGACGATTTTATTGGCATTTGGTGTTTCGTTAGCAGGACAAATGGGAGATTTAGTTGAGTCTGCTTTAAAACGATTTTACCATGTTAAAGATTCAGGAAATATACTACCCGGTCATGGTGGTGTGTTAGATAGATTTGATAGCACACTTTTTGGGGTGGTAGCGTGTCACATTATTTTAATTTGCTTAATATAAGATAAAAGGAGGTTTTTCATGCAAATTATTGTATTTTTACTTGTTTTTGGGGTGATAGTCACCATTCATGAATTTGGTCATTTTTATTTTGCAAAACGTTCAGGTATTCTTGTTCGAGAATTTGCGATTGGTATGGGACCTAAAATTTTTGCCACAAAGAAAAATGGGACAACATATACTATTCGCGCATTGCCTGTTGGGGGATATGTTCGTTTAGCAGGATATGGTGATGATGTTGAACCCTTAAAAGCAGGACAGTTGATTAGTATTGTACTCAATCAAGACAATATAGTGACATGCATTAATACATGCGCTAAAACAAGATTGGATAAAGCAGTACCTTTTGAAGTGCGTCAAGCCGATTTAGAAAAAGAAATGCTTTTAATAGGTCGTCTAGCAGGGCAAGATACAGATAGTACTTTTTCTGTTTCAAAAGAGGCAACGTATATCGAAGAAAACGGAACTGAAATACAAGTAGCACCACTAGAAAAACAGTTTGAACAAGCAAGTATTTTTCGCCGTATTCTTGTTAATTTTGGTGGACCATTAAACAATTTTATATTAGGTATTTTACTATTTATTTTAGTTGGATTTATGAATGGTGGTATTCCTCATTTATTGAATAAAGTAAATGTTATGGAAAACACACCTGCGTATCAAGCCGGTATTCGTACAGGGGACAGTATCACACAGGTAGATCATCAAGAAACGAAAAATGGGGCAGAATTATACCAAAGACTATCTGAAGCGAAAAAAACACAAACACAAGTTGAATTGATAGTGGAAAAAGAAAATCATGAGATGGTGACATACACTGTACCGTTTCAAAATAATGTCATTGGTGTTACATTCCAACAAGAAAAAGATGCTTCTGTAACGTCAATTTTGGCGTATGGTTTCACAAGAACATGGGAAATTGCTACAGGTATTTGGTCAACTCTAGCTGGATTTTTCAAAACAGGATTTGATATTCAACAATTTGGAGGACCAGTAGCAATTGCTCAAGCAAGTGGGCAAGCCACTCAAGGTGGTATAATGTCTGTTTTAATGTTTATGGCTGCGATTAGTGTGAATTTAGGTGTGATGAACTTATTGCCAATTCCAGCATTAGACGGTGGGAAAATCGTATTGAATATACTAGAATTATTGCGTGGGAAACCAATTAGTAAAGAAAAAGAAACCATGATTACATTGGTATTTGCAGGATTATTAGTATTACTCATGGTTGCCGTAACGTTTAATGATATACAGCGTTGGTTTTTTAAATAATTGTGAGTGTTATTGTAAGTAGTAGATTTATTGAATCATAAGAGTTCTATCATAAGTTGTGTTAAATAGTTGTTAAACTTTTTAAAATATTTTATAAGATAGTATATTATAAATATTTGGCAACTATACACTAACTTAATTATATAATTTACTTATGATCAAATGTGATGTTTTTATCCTTTAATTGTAGTAAGATTTCTGTTATATTAGACATAGGCAATTTCTCCTTATTATTTGGTGGTACTTTTAATTTAAGAGAAAATTGCCTTTTTGTCTACATGAAATTAGGGTTGCTGGCTTATGCCATTAACCCTAAAAATTATACAACCATAATTACTTTTGGTTAAATTTTTAAGCTGAATATGATATAATGATTTTCGTCTAAATAGAAAAAATCTATTATTTGAATAGTACTATCAATATTGTTATTAAAAAATTTTGGTCGTTTTTTGTTTTCTAGTATTGGAAGATAATAAAAATAAAGGAGAAAATAGTAGTGGAAAATCCAATATTATATATTGTTATTCCTTGTTATAACGAAGAAGCTGTCTTACCTCATACATTTCCGCTTTTTAGTCAGCAATTACACTATTTAATGGATAATGGATATGTTAGTCCTTTAAGTCGTATTTTGTTTGTTGATGATGGAAGTAAAGATAAAACATGGGACTTAATAAGACGGTACTCACAGGAAGAATGGGTAGAAGGGATTTCTCAAAATAGAAATAGGGGACATCAGTCTACCGTTTTGGCAGGTATGATTGAGGCTGCTGACTTTGCCGATATTGTAATTACGATTGACTGTGACGGACAAGATGATATTTGTTGTATGACAGATATGGTTCAAGCATATAAAAATGGAGCCGAAATTGTTTATGGTGTTCGTAAGGATCGATCAACAGATACGTTCTTCAAACGATTTACAGCGGAAAAATTTTATAAACTTTTATCCAAAATGGGTGGTGAAGTTATATATAATCATGCGGATTATCGTTTAATGTCAAAAAAAGCGATACTTGCTCTTTCTGAATTTAAGGAAGTTAATATTTATTTACGAGGATTAGTTCCTTTAATTGGTTTTAATCATGCGGTTGTTGAATACAGCCGTAAAGAAAGAATGGCTGGAGAAAGTCATTATCCTTTAAGCAAGATGCTAGGATTAGCTTTTGACGGTATTACAAGTTTAAGTGTTCGTCCAATTCGTGTTATTACAGTTTTAGGTGTGTTAACGTCTATAATAAGTTTCATCTTTTTGATTTGGAGTATTGTGAGTTATTTTTTTGGTTATACTCTAGTAGGATGGACAAGTATGATATCCATTATGAGTTTTTTAGGCGGTATCCAATTGATTTCCATTGGTATTATTGGAGAATATATTGGGAAAATTTATTTAGAAACGAAGGCAAGACCTCGATATATGATTGATAGAAAAACAAAAGGCATGAGAAAAGAGTCATGTGAAAAATAACAAGAATGTTTTAAAAATCGATGGTATAGTATTTTTGTGACTAAATGGATGATTGACGCCGTTTGTTTTATAGGATAAAGGTTCTGTTTAAATAGAACTAAATAATGCAATTTAACGAAGAACTATTAATTCATGATGAGATTAATTTATCTTATTTGCAAATTTTGTTATATCCATATAAATCAAGTGATATCCGGATATTTTAATGAGGTTTTATAATTTAAGTATAAGAATACTAATTGTAAATCGTTTATTTAAAAACAAGGAAACTGATAGAAAAGAAACATCTGCACTATTAGCTGATCAGGTTGCTTTATTTTGATTACTAACACTATTTGACATAGAACAGTATCATTTTGGTTGCTGTCACAGCTTTTTTTGTTTCTTTGTTTATTAGTATTTGAATATTATTTTCATTGTTTTATAACCTTACTTTGACATCATTACGATCAATGTTATAATATTTTATAATATAAATAAAGGAAAAGTGACGATATGAGAGCCGTTTGTGTGAGTAATTTTAATTATTATGGATTACGGATTCAATACATTCAAACATATTTAGAACAAAAGGGATATGATGTCACGTATGTGACAGGAGATTATGATACGATGAATCGCCAAAAATATACGTTGGCAATTTCTAATATAGTGCAGATTCCTTTGATACAATATAAAAAAAATATTTCGTTTGAACGTATCCATTCGCACTATGCTTTTGCTAAAAAAGTCTATCAACAATTAGAAATGATTCAACCAGATGTTATATATGCTATGGTACCTCCAAATTTTGTGGCACATTTTATTGCGAAATACAAGAAAAAATATCCGAGTGTTCGTGTTATTTTTGATGTGTTTGATATGTGGCCGGAAACGTTTCCGTCAGGTTCTTCAAAAACGCTACTTTCTCTTCCTTTTTATTGTTGGCAAACATTACGGACAAAAGCTTTAAGCAAAGCAGATTATGTTTTTAGTGAGTGTGATTTATTTAAAGAGAGATTAAAAGAAATACAGCCAACATTAAATGTTCAAACATTATATCCTTGTAAAGAAAATTGTGATGAGGATATTGCGTATACACCAGAGGAAGATGTACTGCCTTTATGTTATCTAGGTTCTATCAATAATATTATTGATATTGATAAAATCGAAGAGATGATAAAAGTATTGAGTGAGTATAAACCAATCACACTTCATGTGATTGGTAATGGAGAGAAAAAAGAACAATTTATTGAAAGGTTATCGGTATTTTGTCAACATATTTATGACTATGGGAATGTGTATGATGCAAAGAAAAAACAGGATATTTTTAATCAATGTGCCTTTGGTATCAATATATTAAAACCCACTGTTTTTATCGGATTGACATTAAAAACATTGGATTATTTAAATGGTGGATTGCCATTGTTGAATACTGTATCTGGAGATACCGAGCGTTTAGTGTTTGAGTACAGTATTGGAAAAAACATAAAAAAAGAGAACATTGATAATATTCAATCTTTAACATCAGATGATATATTACAAATGAAATACCGAGCTAAAGATGTGTTTATGCATTATTTTAATCAGCGTGAATATAATCAGCGATTAGATGAGTTGTTGGGCGATGTGTTCACAAAGGAGAACGATAGATGAAATCAGTAGGTATTGTCGTAGCGACATATAAGCCAAATATGACTTATTTAGAGGAACAGTTCAAAAGTCTTGAAGAACAGACGTATCCTAATTATCACATTTATATTAGAGATGATAGTGCAGATGATGATTATTTTAAACAAATCGCCACATTAGCGACAACTATTTTCACAAGACCATTTACGATTGTGCAAAATGACGTCAATATGGGAAGTACAAAGACTTTTGAGTTATTGACAAGTGACTGTCAACAAGAGTATATTGCTTACTGTGATCAAGATGATAGATGGCATCATCAAAAAATAGAAAAATTAGTATACAAACTTGAACAAGAAAAAGCATTACTTGTTTACTCTGACTTAGCGATTATTGATGAAAATGGACAATTTGTGTCGTCGAGTTTTGCTACTGTGAATAAACGTATTTACCATGTATATGGAGATAACACGTTCTCGTTTTTTATTCGAAGAAATTGTATGCCTGGCTGTTCCATGCTAATGTTAACAGAGATTGCTAAAAAAGCGATGCCGTTTTATGAAGAGTATGTGCATGATCATTGGTTAGCTTTAGTCGCTGCAAGCATGGGGCGTATAGCTTTTATAAAAGAACTTTTAATTGATTATCGTTTACATCAGCATAATCAAATTGGTAAAGCTATTCTAAAAGGGATTGATACTGTTGATGATTATATTCCTTTAAAGTTAGTCCCCGAACAAGATAAGTTTCGCGCTTTAGCATTGCGATTTGGTAAGACGTATCAAAAAGAGATTGATAAAGAATTATCGTTTGTCGGTCAACGAATACAAGCATTTCAAACGAGAAAATTCAAAGATATTTGGTCTTTAACAAAGTATTTAAAAGAAGATAAAACGTTAGTATTATTTGAAATAGCGTTAACGATATTACCGAAATATCTTGGTAATAAAATGATACGACGTATAAAATCAGGAGGTTAATAAATGAAAGGAATTATTTTAGCAGGAGGTAGTGGCACACGTTTGTATCCAATTACAAGAGCTGTTTCTAAACAGTTAATGCCTATTTATGACAAACCAATGATTTATTACCCACTATCTGTTTTAATGTTGGCGGGTATTCGTGAAATTTTAATTATTTCCACACCAACAGATACACCACGTTTTGAACAACTTTTTGGAAATGGACACGAACTTGGGTTAGATATTTCATATAAAGTACAAGAAAGTCCAGATGGTTTAGCACAAGCGTTTATTTTGGGAGAGGACTTTATTGGTGATGACTCTGTTTGTTTAATTTTAGGAGATAATATTTATTATGGTGGTGGGCTATCTAAAATGGTTCAACGTGCAGCTTCTAAAAAAGAGGGTGCAACTGTTTTTGGCTACCATGTAAATGATCCGGAACGTTTTGGTGTTGTGGAATTTGATGAAAATATGACAGCTGTGTCTATTGAAGAAAAACCAGAAAAACCAAAAAGTAATTATGCAGTAACAGGCTTATATTTCTATGACAATCAAGTTGTTGATATTGCTAAAAACATCAAACCATCTTCTCGTGACGAATTAGAAATTACAGATGTTAATAAAGCTTATTTAGAAAAAGGGCAATTATCTGTTGAAATTATGGGGCGTGGATTTGCGTGGTTAGATACAGGAACGCATGAATCATTACTTGAAGCATCTACGTTTATTGAAACGATTGAAAAACGTCAAAATTTAAAAGTGGCATGTTTAGAAGAAATTGCTTACCGTATGGGTTATATTACGAAAGAACAAGTTTTAGCATTGGCTGAACCATTGAAAAAAAATGAGTATGGAAAGTATTTACTACGTTTAGTAGAGCATGAATAAGAGGACAAATCATGAAAGTAACGACAACAAAATTACAAGATGTCAAAATTATTGAGCCAGCTGTTTTTGGAGATCATCGTGGATTTTTTACAGAAAGTTTTTCAGAAAAAGATTTTAAAGCAGCGGGTATCAATACGGATTTTGTGCAAGACAATCATTCTTTATCCGCACAAGCAGGTGTTTTAAGAGGATTGCATTTTCAAAAAGGAGAGGCAGCTCAAGCAAAATTAGTTCGTGTGGTAACAGGAGCTGTATTAGATGTTATTGTTGATATTCGGAAAGGAAGTCCTACTTATGGGCAGTGGGAAGGATATATTTTGTCCGAACATAATCATCGTCAATTATACGTGCCAAGAGGATTTGCACATGGTTTTGTCACATTAACACCAAATGTAAATTTCTTGTATAAATGCGATAATTATTATGATGCACAAGCTGATGCAGGTATTGCGTTTGATGATCCTGATTTAGCGATTGATTGGCCAGTAAATATTGAAAAAGCTATTTTATCTGAAAAAGATAAAAAGCACCCAACTTTAAAAGAATTTGAAACAGAAAATCCATTTGTATATGGATAAATATAAGGAGAATAAGATGAAGCATATTATTGTGACAGGTGGTGCCGGATTTATAGGATCAAATTTCGTGCATTATGTTGTAAACAATCATCCAGATATTCATGTAACTGTATTGGATAAATTGACTTATGCCGGAAATCGTGAAAACTTAAAAGGATTACCTGAAGATAGAGTAACACTTATCGTAGGAGATGTTGCAGATGCAACGCTTGTGGATGCATTAGTACAAAAAGTAGATGCTGTCGTACATTATGCAGCAGAATCACATAATGACAATTCCTTGAAAGATCCATTTCCGTTTGTACAAACAAATATTATTGGAACATATACATTGATTGAAGCGTGTCGCAAATATGATGTACGTTATCATCATGTTTCTACCGATGAAGTTTATGGAGATTTGCCTTTACGTGAAGATTTACCTGGACATGGGGACGGTGTTGGAGAAAAATTTACATCTGAAACACCTTATAATCCGTCTAGTCCGTATTCATCAACAAAAGCAGGTTCCGACTTATTAGTTAGAGCATGGGTACGCTCATTTGGGCTAAAAGCAACTATTTCAAATTGTTCAAATAACTATGGACCGTATCAACATATTGAAAAATTTATTCCACGTCAAATTACCAATATATTAAGTGGTATTAAACCTAAATTATATGGAGAAGGAAAAAATGTACGTGATTGGATACATACCAATGACCACTCTAGTGCCGTGTGGACTATTTTAACAAAAGGTCGTCTTGGAGAAACCTATTTAATCGGTGCAGACGGTGAACAAGATAATAAAACAGTCGTTGAATTGATTTTGGAGTTAATGGGACAACCTAAAGATGCTTATGAACATGTAAATGATCGTGCGGGCCATGATTTACGCTATGCGATTGATGCTACAAAATTACGTGAAGAATTAGGCTGGGTACCTCAATATACAGATTTTCGCTCTGGATTAGCAGATACGATTCAATGGTATCAAGAAAATAAAGATTGGTGGAAAGCTGATAAAGAAAGTGTCGAAACAAATTACGCGAAAAATGGGCAATAAGTAAAATTGTGTTGGAAGATTTTTCAACACAATTTTTATCGAATAAAAGACTATATACGGTTGTTTTGTTACTGTAATGAGAGAAAAGGAGTGGGTGTATGACGACTTGGCATGATGTTTTGGCGCAAGAAAAAGAAAAAGAGTATTTTAAACAAGTAATGACATACGTTTCAGAAAGACGGAGAGTAGCAACGGTTTTTCCGACCAAAGAAAATATGTTTCATGCGTTAAAATTAACTGAATATGATAATGTGAAAGTTGTTATTTTAGGACAAGATCCATATCATGGAGAACATCAAGCGCACGGATTAAGTTTTTCCGTTCAAGAAAATATCGACTTTCCTCCGTCGCTACAAAATATTTTTAAAGAATTAGTAGACGATATTGGTTGTTTAATGCCTACTCAAGGAAATTTAACAAAATGGGCACAGCAAGGTGTTTTGTTGTTAAATACCGTATTGACTGTCGAAAAAGGGCAAGCGCACAGCCATAAAGACAAAGGATGGGAAATATTTACGGATAAAGTAATTTCTGTATTAAATGATCGTCAAAAACCAGTCGTTTTTGTGTTGTGGGGACGCCCTGCTCAATCTAAACAAACGCTCATTACAAATCCGCAACATATCATACTAACAGCACCACATCCTAGTCCGTTATCAGCCTATAGAGGCTTTTTTGGGAGCCGACCATTTAGCCGAATCAATGAATATTTACGTGCTTTACATATAGAGCCGATTGACTGGACATTGTCGTAAAAACATAGTATGATAATATTTCCTAAAGAAGAATAAATAAACACGCATAAAAAGATACATGTGTATCTTTTTATGCGTCTATGTGTATGTATAGAGGTTGAAGATGACAAAAATGATTATTGGATTGGGAAATCCTGGAAGAGAATATGAAGGTACGAAGCATAATATCGGTTTTATGGTCTTAGATAAATGGGCAGAAACAGAACGAGTGACATTTCATAAAACAAAACATAAAGCGCTATTTACAGAGTTGTTTATCAATGGTGAAAAAGTCATTCTGGTTAAGCCACAGACATATATGAATTTATCTGGTCAAGCTGTGAAACCTTTAATGGATTATTTTCAGCTTGATGTGGAAGATATTGTGGTCATTTATGATGATATGGATTTACCTATCGGAAAAATTCGATTAAGACAAAAAGGTAGTGCTGGTGGACACAATGGCATTAAAAGTTTAATAAGCAGTTTACAAACACAAGAATTTAACCGTGTTAAAGTAGGTATAGGAAGACCTTTATCTTTTGAAACGGTTACGCAACATGTATTGTCTAAGTTTTTAGGCATTTATCAAACAGAGGTTGAAACCTCAATCGACAAGACCATTCAAGCTATGCGACATTGGATAGAGAAAAAATCTTTTGTGTTGACGATGAATGATTTTAATTAGTGGAGTAAAAGATGGAGTTATTAGAGAAATTAGTCAATCAAACAGAATTATTGGATAATCAATTAGTATTGGGATTATCTGGTGCTGCTAAAAGTTATGTGATTTCTAAAATTAAGGAACGACACAATGTGCCTATTTTATATGTTACATATAATTTATTACAAGCAACGTATGTATATCAAGATTTATTAACATTATTGCCCAATGAATCAGTGTATTTATTTCCAGTTGAGGAAACCATTGCCGCTGAATATGCAACTGCTTCAAAAGATTTAGTGTCACAAAGAGTAGAAGTTTTAGACTTTTTAACAAAACAAAAAAGTGGTGTTGTCGTATTACCATTATCTGCATTAAGACATCGTTTATCGCCTAAAACTTTATTTAAAGAAAGTGTGCTATCTATTTCTGTTGGAGAAGAGTGGCATCTTGATGCGATTATTAAAATATTGCATACAATGGGATATATACGTGAAAAATTAGTAGAATCTCCGGGTCAATTTAGTGTACGTGGAGGTATACTAGATATTTTCCCTTTAACACATGACCAACCATTACGACTTGAGTTTTTTGATACGGAAATTGATTCTATTCGACAATTTGATGCGGAAACACAAAAATCTATCGAGGTGTTGGACAATGTCACAATTTTACCTGCGTCAGATATTTTATTTGATGAAGAAGTGTTAGAAAATGCAGTTTCAACGATTGGAAAAAGTAAACAAAAAGCAATTAAAAAAATAACAGATGAAACACTTGCTGATAGTATACATGTGTTTTTTGACGGGTTGGTTCAAAGGATAGAGCATCATGAACTACCGGAGCATCCTGCGCTGTACATGGACTTAATCTATCCAAATATTAGTATTTTAGATTATTTAGATGAAAAAGGCTTGGTTGTTTTAGATGAGTACGCTCGACTAATCGAGCAAGAAAAAACGAGTTTATCAGAAGAACAAGATTGGTTGTTGCACAAAGTAGAACAAGCCGTGTTACTGCCTACGCAAGAGTTGAAATTAGATTTTAAAGAAATTATCAAAAAAGATACGCATAAAAAGTTATATTTTTCTAATTTGCAAAAAGGATTAGGTCGTATTGCATTTTCTGAAATTTATTCATTCCAATATCGAAGTATGCCACAATTTTTTAGTCAAATGCCGTTGATTAAAAATGAAATGGAACGATTTACTAAACAACAGATGACTGTTGTCGTGTGTGTATCGGATATGAAACGTGCTGAAAAAGTGAGTCAAACATTTTCTGATTTTGATATTCAAAATGTTGTGACAACATTATCCGATCTTCAATTAAGTGCAATCAATATCGTTGTGGGATCTATTCATAGTGGTTTTGAATTACCCATTGAAAAAATCGTCTTTTTAAATGAACGTGAATTATTCAATAAAGTAACAAAGACGATTGCTAAACGTCAAAACTTAACGAATGCCGAAAGATTAAAAAGTTATTCAGAATTAACAGCGGGTGATTTTGTTGTGCATGTCAGTCACGGTGTCGGAAAGTATCAAGGAATGGAAACCTTGGATATTGGCGGCGTTAAACAAGACTACATGTCAATTATTTATCAAGATGATGCCAAATTGTTCATTCCGGTTACTCAAATTCATCTTGTGCAAAAATATGTTGCATCTGACGGTAAAGATCCTAAAGTGAATAAATTAGGTGGAACAGAATGGGCGAAAACAAAGAAAAAAGTAGCTCGAAAAATAGAAGATATTGCAGATGAATTGATTGAGTTATATGCAAAACGTGAAAGTGAAGTCGGTTTTGCATTTAGTAAAGATTCTAAAGAACAGCACGACTTTGAAGAGGCCTTTCCTTATGCGGAAACACCCGATCAGTTGCGTAGTGTTAAAGAAATTAAACACGATATGGAGAAGGCGAAACCAATGGATCGTTTATTGGTTGGAGATGTTGGTTATGGGAAAACAGAAGTTGCGATGCGTGCTATTTTTAAAGCTGTTCAAGACGGCAAGCAAGTTGCTTTTTTGGTACCAACTACCGTTTTAGCACAGCAACATTATATGACGCTTGTACAACGTTTTGAAGATTATCCTATTACCATTGGTTTGTTAAGTCGCTTTAGAACGAAAATGCAACAGGAAGAAACTGTTTCGGGTATAAAAAAAGGGACGGTTGATATTGTTGTTGGAACGCATCGACTTGTTTCTAAAGATGTTGATTTTTCTGACTTGGGCTTATTGGTGATTGATGAAGAACAACGTTTTGGTGTTCGACATAAAGAAAGATTAAAACAATTAAAATCACAAGTAGATGTACTGACCTTAACAGCTACACCAATTCCTAGAACATTACACATGTCTATGTTAGGTGTGCGTGATTTGTCGGTTATTGAAACACCACCGGCAAATCGTTATCCCGTTCAAACGTATGTCATGGAACAAGATGATGCTCTTGTTAGAGATGCTATAGAACGTGAATTGGCACGTAATGGGCAAGTGTTTTATTTGTATAATCGAGTAGAGTCTATTCAAGAAAAAGCAGAGCACATTCGTATGCTCGTACCAGATGCACGTATTGCGATTGCACACGGTCAATTAAGTGAAGTGGATTTAGAAAACACATTATTATCGTTTATGCAAGGAGAATATGATGTATTAGTCACAACAACAATTATTGAAACGGGTGTTGATTTACCTAATGTAAATACGCTCTTTATAGAGGATGCTGATAGAATGGGATTGTCGCAACTCTATCAATTACGTGGGCGTGTAGGACGTACCAATCGCATTGCTTATGCATACTTTATGTATCAGCCACACAAAATGTTAACAGAAACAAGTGAAAAACGTTTAGAAGCTATTAAAGAATTTACGCAACTAGGTGCAGGATTTAAAATTGCCATGCGAGATTTGTCCATTCGTGGAGCAGGGAATTTATTAGGGCAACAACAAAGTGGCTTTATTGATTCTGTAGGGTTTGACTTATTTACAGAAATGTTAAAAGAAGCTGTTGAAGTCAAACGTACTGGAAAAGCAAAAGTTGTGAAGAATGTTGAGATTGATTTAGGAATAACAGCATATATTCCA
Organism: Granulicatella sp. zg-84; assembly: GCF_010892375.1. Lineage (NCBI taxonomy): Bacteria > Bacillati > Bacillota > Bacilli > Lactobacillales > Carnobacteriaceae > Granulicatella > Granulicatella sp. zg-84. Next base: position 58,282 of record NZ_WNJX01000002.1, read on the forward strand.
ACCAATTATGTTGAAGACGAACGACAAAAAATTGATTTATATAAACGTATTCGTACAATTGACAGTCTAGAGGATTATCGTCAAATCCAAGATGATTTGATTGATCGTTTTGGTGATTATCCTCAAGAAGTTTCTGATTTGGTAAATATTGGATTATTGAAATATTATGCTGAAAAACAAGATGTGGATAAAATCAAACGTGTTGGGAATAAAGTGTTTGTGACATATTCTAAAGAAAAATCAAGAATGTTAAGTGCACCAACATTATTTGAACAACTAGGAAAAGTGACCCTAAAAGCCCAAATCAATCAAGATAATCAACAATTATCCGTTGTTTTTGATATTACAGGCTTAGAAATATATTTATGGTTAGAAATATTACAAAAATATTTAGAAATCTAAAGTTCTACATCTTATTGTGCTGATAAAGAGAAATCAATATTGTTTTGGTAGTGAATGGCATTAGTCATTCACTGTCTTTTTATGGTGTAAAATATGCTATAATAGTGAAGATAATGTGATAAGGAGTGTTTTATGTTGAAAATAGATATTATAGGTCTAGGTGGAGGCGATTTGGAACAAATGACCGTAGGTGTTTATAAGGTCATTCAAAAAGCGATTGATGACAAACAGATCGTTTATTTGCGAACAAAAGAGCATCCAGTGATTAACACTTTAGAACAACAAGGGCTTTTATATGAAAGTTTTGATGATATATATGAACATACAGATACTTTTGAAGAAACATACGAAAAAATTGTGATGACTTTAAAACAACTGGCAAAAGAGAACGAACATATTTTATATGCTGTTCCGGGGCATCCTATGGTGGCAGAGAAAGTTGTACAGACATTGTTACAAGATAAAGAAATTGAAGTCACAATATTAGGTGGCAAAAGTTTTATTGATGACTTACTTCAAGCTGTTCAAGTAGATATGATTGATGGTTTTCAATTAGTCGATGCACTTGGATTTAAAGTGGATGATTTAGTATTGACACAATCCATTATGATTATGCAAGTATTTAATGAATATGTCGCAAGTGATGTAAAACTAGCCTTAATGGAAAGATATCCTGATGATTACCAAGTGGCATTGGTTCATGGAGCAGGAACGTCAACGGAAAAAGTAGAGTGGCTTCCTTTGTACGAAATAGATAGATTAAAAGGTGTCTACAATTTAACGACATTATTTGTTCCTGCATTAGAAAGAGATGCAGCAACCAAATCATTCCAAACATTACAAGCATATATGGATGATATTGCTAAACATGATATTTGGTTAAAAGAACAAACGCATGAAACATTATTACCGTATTTGCAAGAAGAAGTGAATGAAGTTATAATGGCAGTCGAACAAGATGATATTGATAATCTTATTGAAGAATTAGGTGATGTGTTATGGCAAGTATTGTTTCAAACAAGTGTTGCTGAATACGATGGTTTCTTTAATTTAGAAGATGTATTGGATACATTAAATCGTAAAATTAGACGACGTCATCCTCATGTTTTTGACGGTGTAAAGGTAGAGAGTGTAGAAGAATTAGATGCTTTATGGCAAAAAATAAAACAAAAAGAAAAGGATGAAAATAAATGAGATTAGACAAATTTTTAAAAGTATCCCGTATTATTAAAAGACGAACTGTTGCTAAAGAAGTAGCGGATAAGGGACGTATTTTTTTAAATGGTAATGTTGCAAAATCTAGTAGTACAGTAAAAGTAGGCGATGAATTAGTATTGGAATTTGGAACAAAAACATTGACGGTACGTATTGATAAAATCGTTGAAACAACAAAAAAAGACGAAGCGACAGATATGTATACAGTTATTCAAGAAGTCTATAAAGAAAAAGAACCCTTATTTTAAAAGATTTCTTTGAAAAATGCGGATACGATTCTATAACTAGAAATAGATTCAAAGAGAGCTGTTTGAGGTTGACAGCTTTCTTTTTTTATGTTAATTTAAATGCATGAGCATACATTTAGATAATTGTTTGTATAATGAGGTGGTATTTATGGAAAAAGATGACTGTTTACTCCAATGGTTTGCATTTACAAAAAAACAAAAAGAAGTGGAAGCAATTCTTGAGAAAGAATTAGCAGAAAAACAAAAACTGTCTTTGAAAGAATTTTATGTACTATACTTTTTAAATGAACAAGAAGAGCATAAAATGATCTTACAACAGCTGCAACAACTCGTAGGCTTAAGTCAAAGTGCCATGTCAAGAATGATTGGACGAATGGAAAGTAGTGCATGTTGTGCGTACATTAAGCGTTGTGAGTGTGAAAAAGATAAACGTTCTGTTTATATTTGTTTAACAGAAAAAGGACAACATAAACTAATAAAGACAATAGAAACGGTGACATCAATTTTAGAGGAACAATTTTCTGATACAAAATAGGCGATTGCCTATATTTATGTATATGTATGAGCATACATTTAAAAAGGAGTATGGATATGGAAAACATTGCATTTTTTACTAATTTTTTAAAAATTAGCCAGGGTATCACATTAGTAAGTATTTTTGTATTATTAGGGAGCTTATATTTTTTAAAAGTGTTACAAAAGAAAAAAGTTTCTTTTTCAACACGTATGTTAATTGCTTTAGTTTTAGGTCTTGTTTTAGGATTGGGTATTGATTTATTCGGAAGTACGCAAGGTGTTCATTATACACAGTTTGCACAAAAAGAAATTACTGTATGGTTTTCATTGCTAGGTAGTGGTGTGTTAAAACTTATTCAATTACTTGCTGTACCGATTGTATTTTTATCTATTGTAGACATTGTGACACAAGTAAAAGGAGAAAATATTAAATCATTATCTATCAAAGCATTCACGATGCTACTTGGAACAACGGCTATTTCAGCACTTGTTGCAGTAGGTGTGGTAGAGTTATTACAATTAAGTGCATCTGGTTTTGCAGGAGAATTGACAAAATCAACAGCAGATAGAATGCAAACTATTGCATCGCAAAGTTTCCCTCAATTTTTCTTAGATTTAATTCCAAATAATATTTTTAGTGTGATGACAACGAATAGTCAAATTGTATCCGTTGTTATCGTAGGAACATTAGTTGCGGGTGCCATTCGTTTCTTAAACCAAAAAAATCCAGAAGTTATTCAACCAGCAGTGTCAGTATTAATGGCATTGAAAGAAATTGTGAACAGTATGTTAAAAACAGTATTGAAATGGATGCCGTATGGTATTGTTGCATTAGTATCTAGTACGATTATTCGTAATGGGGTATCCGTTATTTCAAGTACATTTAGTTTTATTGTAGGTTTATATATCGCTGTATTTATCATGTTAGGCATTTACGCTATTATACTAGCTGTAAATGGATTAAATCCTATCACATTTTATAAAAAAGCATTTAGTACTATGGTATTTGCATTTTCTTCTCGTTCAAGTGTTGGTACATTACCGTATACACTAAATACATTAGAAGAGCAAATGGGTGTTTCTAAACAAAATGCTCGTTTTATTGCAACACTAGGAACAACGATTGGAATGAATGGCTGTGCAGGTGTATTTCCAGCGATGCTAGGTGTGTTACTTGCAAAGGCAACAGGGCAAACTCTTGACGTATCATTTATTGTTACACTTATTTTAGTTGTGACAATCGGATCTGTTGGAATTGCGGGTGTTCCAGGAACGGCAACAGTTGCTGCAACAGTAACGTTGAATGGATTAGGTTTGGGTAGTTATATGAACCAAATCGGAGCAGTTTTTGGCATTGACCCAATTGTAGACATGGGAAGAACGATGCTTAATGTAACAGGTGCATTATTGAGTAGTGTTATTGTTGATAAATGGGAAAATAAAATAGATTTAGAAACATATCATAAATAATATTTTAGGTAGCGAATGATAGTATTATTCGCTACCTTTTTAGTATATAAATACCGTGATATAAAAGGAAAAATCGGTATTTTTCTCTATTTTTGTTAAAATATTCACAATAAAAAACGGAAGCGTATACAATTATAATAGCTTTTATTATAGACTTTTTTTGAAATTTAGTATTGATTTTTCATGAAAAACATTGTATCATGTGAATGTATTAACAAATAAAAAATATAAGGAGTTTTGTTTATGGAAAAACACGAAACAACGATTTATTCAGAAATTGATACACTTGTGAAAAAGGGGTTAGAAGCACTAGAACAATTTAAAAAGCTAAACCAAGAAGAAGTTGATTACATTGTTGCAAAAGCATCTGTTGCGGCATTGGATCAACATGGTATTCTTGCGATGCATGCTGTTGAAGAAACCGGTAGAGGTGTTTTTGAAGACAAAGCAACTAAAAATTTATTTGCATGTGAGCATGTTGTGAATAATATGCGTCATTTAAAAACAGTTGGTATTATTGATGAAGATGAAGTGACAGGGATTACAGCGATTGCTGATCCAGTTGGTGTTATTTGTGGGATTACACCTACAACAAATCCGACATCAACAACTATTTTTAAAGCATTGATAGCATTAAAAACAAGAAATCCAATTATTTTTGCTTTTCATCCTTCTGCACAACAAAGTTCAGCTCATGCAGCGCGTATTGTGAAAGAAGCAGCCGTTTTAGCTGGGGCACCAAAAGAATGTGTACAATGGATTGAATCACCGTCAGTTGAAGCAACAAACACACTGATGAACCATGAAGGTATTTCAACGATTTTAGCAACAGGCGGAAATGCCATGGTAAAAGCAGCGTACTCTTGTGGTAAACCAGCATTAGGTGTGGGAGCTGGGAATGTACCAGCCTATGTCGAAAAAACAGCAGATGTTAAACAAGCAGCACATGATATTGTAATGAGTAAATCATTCGATAATGGAATGGTGTGTGCTTCTGAACAAGCTGTGATAATTGATAAAGAAATTTATCAAGACATGGTAAACGAATTGAAATCGTATCATACATATTTTGTCAATAAGAAAGAAAAAGCATTATTAGAAGAATTTTGTTTTGGTGTAAAAGCAAATAGTAAAAATTGTGCTGGGGCTAAATTGAATGCAAATATCGTTGGTAAACCAGCAACTTGGATAGCAGAACAAGCAGGATTTACAGTGCCAGAAAACACAAATATTCTTGCGGCAGAATGTTTAGAAGTTGGTGAAAAAGAACCATTAACTCGTGAAAAATTATCCCCAATTTTAGCTGTTTTAAAATCAGAAAATCAAGAAGATGGTCTGACAAAAGCAGAACAAATGGTAGAATTTCATGGGTTAGGACATTCGGCAGCTATTCATACAAAAGATGAAGCGTTAGCGAAAAATTTTGGAAAACGTGTCAAAGCAATTCGTGTCATTTGGAATGCTCCATCGACTTTTGGAGGTATTGGAGATGTTTACAATGCATTTTTACCATCATTAACATTAGGATGTGGATCTTATGGACATAACTCTGTGGGGGACAATGTTAGTGCTGTGAACTTGCTTAATATTAAAAAAGTAGGGAGACGTCGTAATAATATGCAATGGTTTAAAGTACCTTCTAAAATTTATTTTGAAAGAGATTCAATTCAATATTTACAAAAAATGAAAGATGTTGAACGTGTGATGATTGTAACCGATCATGCTATGGTAGAATTAGGGTTCTTAGATAGAGTGATTGAACAATTAAACTTGCGTCGTAATAAAGTAACGTATCAAATTTTTGCTGATGTTGAACCAGATCCAGACATTACAACAGTTGAAAAAGGTGCTGAATTGATGAAACAATTCCAACCAGATACGATTATTGCCTTGGGTGGTGGTTCACCAATGGATGCAGCAAAAATTATGTGGATGTTCTATGAACAACCAGACATTGATTTTAGAGATTTAGTTCAAAAATTCATGGATATTAGAAAACGTGCATTCCGTTTCCCTGAATTAGGTAAAAAAGCAAAATACGTAGGTATTCCAACCACATCTGGTACAGGTTCTGAAGTGACACCATTTGCTGTTATTTCTGACAAGCAAAATAATCGTAAATACCCAATTGCAGATTATTCATTAACACCAACCATTGCAATTGTCGACCCAGCGTTAGTGATGACAGTGCCAGCACATGTTACAGCAGATACAGGTATGGACGTTTTAACACATGCAACAGAAGCTTATGTATCAACAGTTGCGAATGACTATACAGACGGATTGGCGCTACAAGCGATTAAACTTGTTTTTGAAAGTTTAGAAAGCTCTGTGAAAAATGCTGATTTTGAATCACGTGAAAAAATGCATAACGCTTCAACGATTGCTGGTATGGCGTTTGCAAATGCATTCCTAGGTATTTCACATTCTATGGCACATAAAATTGGTGGACGATTCCATACTGTTCATGGACGTACAAATGCTATCTTATTACCGTATGTTATTCGTTACAATGGTACACGCCCTGCTAAAACATCAACATGGCCAAAATACAATTACTACAAAGCTGATGTGAAGTATCAAGACATTGCTCGTATGTTAGGATTGCCATGTAGTACACCAGAAGAAGGTGTTGCATCTTATGCAAAAGCCGTTTATGAATTAGGTGAAAAAATTGGTATTAACATGAGCTTTAAAGGACAAGGCGTTGACCATAAAGAATGGCAAGCTCATACCAAAGAAATTGCGCTATTAGCTTATGAAGATCAATGTACACCTGCAAACCCACGTTTAGCTATGGTATCTGATATGCAAGAAATTTTAGAAGATGCTTACTTTGGTTATGACGAAAGACCAGGAAGAATAAAATAGTGTTAAACTAGAAAAAGATAGTGACCCGTTTAAAAGGTCACTATCTTTTTTAGTTATTGCTGTTATGACATTATTTTAAATAGAACAAATATAACGTGATTGTAGGGAAAACGATTAACACGATGTAGGCTTATATCTTATGATAGATTGTTATATAAACGTTTTACAACATTTAACATATAATGTTAATATATACATATAACATATTGGATAACATTAAAATACTTTTGCTATGATAACAAGTCGGTTTAAAAGGAGGAATAAAAATGAAGAAGATACTAACTAGCTTATTGTTTGTTATGTCTATCTTTTTATGTGTAATGTTTATGCTCCACCAACAAACAATGGACCATAGAAAAATGGATGAACAATTTAATGGAGTAGATGCAAATGCTTTTCACGTCTATCACTCATCAGTCGATGTTGAAGAAATGATAAAGAAACTAGAAGAATTGTCACAGACATATAAAGTGAGTTTTTTAAGAACAGATATAGTATTTGAAAATAATGTGGATATGATGTATAAATCAGGGGTTTTTCGTGAAGACTATTTCAATGCATTAGATATTGATATGTTGTCCGGTGAAAAAGTAATCAAAAACAATCAAATTATCGCTACTTATGATACAAATATGTCAAATCAAATTGGAATCATTCGGGACTTGTTTAATGATGATAAATTGCAACTATTAACACTAGATAATCTTTATCAACAACATAAATTGATTTCTAGTGATGGTGAGTATCAATTTATAGGCAAAGTAGCGGATAAAGAAATGATTTATCAGGAATTAGCCAACGTATTCGGTGTATCAAAAGATAGCTTGTTGAAACCTTTGTATGAAAAAGGATATGATGAGGGGACATTATTTATTATTGGAGCCTTTTTATTAGTCATTGCTTTTGCGATATTTAGTTTAGTTAGTGTTTTCTATCCGATTTCTCGTTTACGTGAAATTGGAATGATGAAACTTCTTGGTGTGAAATCAATTCATATTTGGTTAGAGCTAAATAAAAGAGTAGTGTTATTTTCTATTGTGAATATTTTTACGGTATCAACCATAGCAATTATACTTATTCCAAATAGCAGTTTCAAACATTTTATAGCATTATTATGCTGGCAATTTTGTTTATTGTTTAGTTGTATGTGTCTTTCGGGAGTATCATTTATCTTAATCAGAAAAATAAGTATTTCACGTTTATTGAAAAATTTCTTGCATTTTAAATTGTCTATCCGATTTAGTTATCTTTTGAAGTTTTTTGTTTTTATAGGTTTAATAGCATTATTGCCATCAATGGTTTCTCATATAAAACAACTTTATCATGATATTCAAATTAGACAGGTGTATGAACAACAACAGCAATACATGACATTATCAAACTATACTTTTGTTTCATCAGAATTTCAAGATAGATTACAAGGGAATGACACATTAGGAGAGAAACTAGGTCAGTTATTTGTTGAATTAGAGAAAACAGCTAATGCGGAATATATCAGAATGGGTCGTATAAAATTAGACAATCAAACAGGGGAATACGTAAATATAGGAACAATCAATGAACATTATATGAAGCGGCTACCTTTTTCGATAGAAAATGAGGAAAATATTTTTACTACTCAACGTATTAGTGTTTTAGTACCAGAAATACTAAAACAAAAAGAAGAAAAAGTATTATCTCTTCTTCATTTACAATTAAAAGATTTACCAGTTCAAATAATATACTATCCAGAAAATAAAAAGCCAATTTTTTCAGAAAATATTGAAATGGAAAGGTATAACAATGGTTTTGTGATGAATCCTATCTTGATTTGTTTACAAGATAAATATGTGAATAAAGAGAGTATATTTTTAGGGAACAGTGCTATTAGTAATCCTATTAGAGTTTTAGACAATGAAAAAAATAAACAAGCTATTCAAGAGGCAATTAAACATCATCATCTTGAATTAAATCAAATCGAGTTCGCCAATGTTTTAACAACAGGTTTTTCTGATAGATTGGCTATCTCTAGTTCTTCTGTTTTTGTTTGGGTAATAGGGTCGTTTTTAGCAATAGTTGTCAGTAGTTTAGCATCTTATTTTATTCTTCTTATTATTTTAATGTCTAAGAAAAAAGAGATTTTAGTATCTAGGCTTTTAGGATATACACTCATAGATAGATATAAATTAGAATTTATATATTTTGGCTTGATATATATATTTGCTTTTGTTGAATTGATATTATTATCGTTTAGCGTTGTTACTTTACTCGTTTATAGTGTATTGGTTTTATTAGATATATTGATGATTTTATCATTGATTAAAAAAGGCGAGGGAAAAGCATTAACTTTAGCGTTGAAAGGAGAGGAATAACATGACAACATTGATAAAATTAAATCATTTAACAAAGACATTTAAACATAAAACAATTTTTGATTCATTTTCTTTAAAGATACAAAAAGGAGAAATGGTTGCTATTATTGGGAAAAGTGGTTCTGGAAAGACAACATTACTAAATATGATAGGATTGATTGAGGAGATAGATTCAGGCACCTATTTTTTGAATGGGAACAAAGCACCAAAACCAAATACGAAACAGGCTACTCAAATTATACGTGAACAAATTTCTTATTTGTTCCAAAATTTTGCTTTAGTAGATTACTTAACAGTAGAACATAATTTGATGATGGCATTAAAATATGTGAAACTATCTTTAAACGAAAAGAAAAAAATTATTCATGAAGCTTTAGAAAAAGTTGGATTACTAGATTATGAATCTTTGAAAATTTTTGAAATTTCTGGTGGAGAACAGCAAAGGGTTGCGATTGCTAGGGCAATGATTAAACCAAGTACGATTATTTTAGCCGATGAACCTACTGGCTCGTTGGATGATGAAAATAGAGATGATGTGTTAACTATTTTAAGAGAACTAAATCATTTAGGTAAAACAGTGATTATTGTCACGCACGATTCGGTGGTTGCTAAAGCCTGTGATAGAGTGATTACATTAGATTCTTTGCCGTATTAACTAAATACTACACAAGAGGTAGTATTGATATATTTATTTTGTCGTGTAAAAGGAGGATAAAAATGGTGTTTTGACACCTTAAAATGTCAAAACACCATTTTTTCATTTTTCAATGATTCTGTGATTATCTCACAACGGATTGTGCCATTTTGAAGTAAGTATGACGCTTACCGCGTACAGCGATGCTTAAAGCCATAATGTTCTCTGGCAATGGCATACGACCATATCCTCCATCGCCAATATGATGAATATCTGCTCCAATACGTTTGTTGCTTAAACCGAATGAACGTATCGTTTGTTCGTCGGCACTTTCCTGACTAGTTCCAATGGTGGACATAACCAAGCCACCTAGTTTTTTGATTTCTTGACTTGCGGCAAATGCCAATGATTCTGTGACAAATGGAACTGTTGAAACACTTGGAATTAAAATACCGTCTGCTCCAGCATGAATAAATGCTGTTAGCATATCTACATCAATAATGTTTTCCGATAATCCTGCACCATGCATTTTTCCTGCGAAAATCAAACCGTTAAAATGGTCTTTGGCAAGTACAATAGCTTTTTTAATAGCTTCCATTGAAACAGCAGTTGAAGGATTTCCTGTTAACATAATAAAATCAACACCCAATTCATTTGCTTTTTTGAACGTATCAATGCTTGCTTTACGCCCTTTCGCAATAACGATTTTCTCGTCCAAAACATCTAATGTTTCATCCACGGGTTCTAAGTTAATTCCGATAGGTCGACCTGTTAATTTCTTGATTTCTGCAATAGGATTTTCACAAGGATAAAATCCATTTATAAATTGTGTGTAGACATCGAATTCGTTTAAAACAATTAAATCTGCACCGAAAGTTGCCATTACTTCGGTATTGCTGACGCCTTCTAATAAAGGTGCAGCGGTTACAACCGTTTCAGCTAAAATGGTTCTTCCTTCGCTTGAAGATATGGCTATTTTTAAGTCTTCTTTAGAAATATTTTTTAAATCACTTGCATAACAACTAATTAAACGTTTCATGTATCCGCCTCCTCATAATATGTGTATATTTTACCATAAAAAAAGCGAGATGTATGACTTTTTTTGTCTTTTTTGGTATGCTTAATAGCATAAGAAGAGGTGCTGTGATGAATGTTATATTGACAAATATGTGTATGATTCAAGATACACATACGAAACAAGTATTGGTGCAAAATCGAGTAAAAACGTGGACTGGATTAGCGTTTCCAGGAGGCCACGTGGAACCGTTTGAAAGTATGCACGATTCTGTCGTCAGAGAAGTCAAAGAAGAAACAGGATTAGATATTTCTGATGTCGTATTATGTGGTGTCAAAGACTATGTTGATAAAAAAGGAAATTTACAAGTTGTTTTATGCTATAAAACAAGTTCTTTTTCAGGTGAATTGGTTCAAAATGAACAAGAAGGACAAGTATCTTGGATGAATTTAGAGCATTTAACACTAGAAAACACGCCGAGAGGTTTTTTAGATATGCTACCTTTGTTTTTATCGGAAAAAACAGAGTGCCACTATACATTGAATGGAGAACATATACTATATTAGAAAGTAGGTGAGATAATGGGCAAAATTCAAGAATTATCTGTTTTACTCACAAATCAGATTGCAGCGGGAGAAGTTGTCGAACGTCCCTCATCAGTTGTTAAGGAATTGATTGAAAATGCCATTGATGCCAATAGTACAAAAATTGACGTGCATATTTCTGAAGGTGGTTTGTCTAAGATACAAGTGATTGATAATGGTGATGGTATCGAACAAGAAGATGCTTTACTAGCGTTTAAACGGCACGCAACAAGTAAACTTTATACAAAAGAGGACTTATTTCGTATTAAAACATTAGGCTTCAGAGGAGAAGCTTTACCAAGTATTGCTTCTGTGTCGTATATTACGTTGGATACGTCAACAGGTGAACATTCAGGGACACATTTGGTGTTAAAAGCAGGAGAAGTCATTGAACATACGTACTCATCTTCCAGAAAAGGAACAAGTATTACTGTTGAACAATTATTTTTTAATACACCAGCACGATTAAAATTTGTAGCAACACTACAACGGGAAACAGCACATATTGCTGATTTAATCAATCGCTTAGCACTTAGTCACCCACATATTGCGTTTACATTGATAAGTGACGGGAACCAAATGTTAAAAACGATTGGAAATGGACAGTTACAACAAACGATTGCAGGTGTATATAGTCCAACAATAGCTAGACAAATGAAATATTTTGAAGCAGAAGATTTGGACTTTAAAGTCAAAGGGTATACGACTTTACCAGAAGTCACTCGATCTAATCGGAATTATATGTCTATTTTTGTCAATGGAAGATATATTAAAAATTATGCCATTTCCAATGCCATTATTGAAGGATATGAGTCCAAATTAATGATAGGCAGATTCCCTATTTCTGTTATAGATATTACAATGGATTATGCTTTGGTTGATGTTAATGTTCACCCGACGAAACAACAAGTGAGAATTAGTAAAGAAAAAGAGCTAGGGCTATTAATTAAGCAAGCTATTAGTCAAGTGATGAATGATACAGTACGTATTCCGTCAAGTATACCAAAACGATTTGTACAAGATAGTGAGCAAACGGATATTGATATTGCACCACTCATGCTAGAAACGCAAAAACCGGTAGATGATGTTCAAGAAATACCTTATGTATCATACGACAACGTACAAGATGATAGTATTTCTATTTCAAAAAATGGAAAAGACGAATTACCCGTTTTTGTCGATAATTCTCAATCCACTCATATAGAAATGGTTGAGGAAACACAAGCGTCTTATAAAACGTTAGAGAGTAAGAATCGTTTTCCAGAATTGCATTATTTTGGGCAGATGCATGGGACGTATTTGTTTGCTGAAAATCAAGATGGTCTGTATATGATTGATCAACATGCAGCACAAGAGCGTATTAAATATGAGTATTACCGTGAAAAAATTGGTGAATTGGGACAAGAAAAGCAAGGTATGTTAATGCCGTTAGTGTTAAATTACCCAATGAATGATTATTTAATGATTAAAGAAAAACAGTTGGTATTAGAAGAAGTTGGTATTACGCTCCAACCTTTTGGGCAAACAAGTTTTATTTTAGAAGAGCATCCAATGTGGATAAAAGAAGAGCAACTTGAAGATACCATTCGGGACTTGATTGCGATGTTATTGGAAAAAGGGAACGTATCTATTGCTAAGTTTAGAGAAGATACAGCGATTATGATGAGTTGTAAAAAATCAATAAAAGCAAATTATTATTTAAATGAGGAACAAGCGAGAGCGTTGTTAGTCGATTTAGCTAAATGTGACAATCCGTACAATTGTCCGCACGGTAGACCAGTATTAATTCATTTAAGTCATACCGATTTAGAAAAAATGTTTAAACGTATTCAAGATAGATAAGAGATAGAGAAGAAAAGAGGAGAAAAAATGGAAGTTTACACACATTTAACATGTTCAACGGCAAAACGTGCATTGAAATGGTTGGACAGCCAAGGGTATACGTATCATACACACAATATTAAAGAAGAAACTCCGGATAGAGCGTTTTTTGAGTATGTGTTAAAAGAAAAAGGAATGCCTGTTAAAAAAGTATTAAATACATCAGGTGAAAAATATAAAGCGCTTGGATTAAAAGACAAATTAGATACTTTATCAATTGATGAAGTAATTGATTTATTAGTCAGTGACGGTATGTTGATTAAACGCCCAGTTATTATTGAGGGGGCTTTGTTCTCGTTTGGTGCAAAAGAAGTAACGTTAGAAGAAGCATGGGGAAAGTAGGACTTTAAGATGAAATATAGTGAAAATGGTTTTTGGGTAGAAAAAATAGACACACACTATTGGTTTGGCTTATCTGAAAAAGGACAAGATGATTTGGGTGACATCGCATTTTTAGAATTTTTAAGTAAAGATACCATTAGTACGGAAGAATCTTTTATGGGTGTTGAAGCATCTAAGGCTGTGACAGAATTGACAGGGCCATTAAATGCACATGTTTTAAAATGGCATGAAGCACTAGAAAAACATCCAGAATTATTAAATAGTCAATCAAAAGATGATAATTGGATTGCGTATATTGATCAGGTTGATGATGAAGCATATCAATCTTTAAAAGATACCAGTGGTTTATCTTAAAAAGACGAAATAAAGATACCGTTTAATTTATGCGAGAAGGTATACTAATGTTCTTCATTGATAAACATAAAGACAAAAGTAGATTTATTATTAAAAATAAATGAATTTAAAAAAAGGTATTGCCAAGTATAAAAAAATAGTATAGAATATTCGAGTATTGTGTTTGAGAGCAACGGGGAGATAGCGAAGTGGCTAAACGCGGCGGACTGTAAATCCGCTCCTTAGGGTTCGGCAGTTCGAATCTGCCTCTCCCCATTTTTCAATACAATAATGATTGGGGTATAGCCAAGCGGTAAGGCAACGGACTTTGACTCCGTCATTCGTTGGTTCGAATCCAGCTACCCCAGTTTTGACTTGTGCAATCGTACAGGTCTTTTTTTGTGTTTATTTTGGCTTATAGTATTTGGTGTTGGTGGCTTCCAAAAGGAAGTCACCAACACCTTTTCGTTTGTAGGCTTTATGCCGAATCATTTTGGTACAGAGAAATAGTGAGCATATAGGTAGTGAATGGTACTCGTTGTTTTTTATGATGTACTAGGAAAATGTGGTTCTTTGTTAAATGATGGGTTTTACAGTAAATAGTGTTGGTAAATAGAAATTATCCGTATGATTTTGTTTTTCGTTAAAAATAAAAGCAGAGTGTATCGTGAATATGGTGCAACACCACGAATTTGTGGTGCTGCACCATAGTGGTTTTTTGTAGGTTTATTTGTATAAAAATAGCTTGGTCATAAGTGTTTAAAAGCTTGAATATGAATATTTCTACAACGATTGGGTTAAAATGTGGTATACTGTATATGATATTTTTCAAGGAGTGGCGAGTGTGGATATAAATAATTTATTATCTTTAAGTAATTTATCTTATGTCATTGATGTTGTTATTGTGACGTATTTGATTTATTTGTTAATTACATTTTCTAAAAACACACGAACAATCAATGTTTTAAAAGGTGTGTTAGTCATTGTTTTAATTAAGTTTGTAAGTAATTTATTACATCTTTTGATGATGAGTTGGATTATTGATCAAGTCATTACATGGGGTGTGATTACAGTTGTGATTATTTTCCAACCGGAAATCAGACGAGCATTAGAACAACTGGGGCAAAACAATTTTTTCAAAAAGAAAAAACAAGATGCACAGTCAGAAACGCTGTATGTGATTGATGCACTAGAAGAAGCAACACAATATTTAGCTAAGCGGAGCATTGGTGCGTTAATTAGTATTGAGAAACAAAGTTCATTACATCCGTATATTCAATCTGGTGTCAGCGTAGATGCACATATTTCTAGTCAACTGTTAATCAATCTATTTATTCCAAATACACCACTACACGACGGAGCAGTTATTATTAAAGAAAATCGAATTGTTGCGGCAAGTTGTGTGCTACCACTATCTGAAAATCCAAATATTCCACAAGAATTAGGGACAAGGCATCGTGCAGCTATTGGCTTAAGTGAAGTGAGTGATGCTCTAACACTTATTGTTTCTGAAGAAACGGGACATATTAGTGTTACACATCATCAAGATATTCATCGGAACTTGACAAAAGAAGAATTACGACGTATTTTAGAAAGTCATTTGAATCATGAACAAATTGGCATAGCTAGTGCAAAAGGGCACTTCCTTAAAAAAATAATGGAATTTTTAAAAGGGGGAGAACACTAGTATGGAAAAATGGTTGAAAAATAAATATATTGTGGTATTCGTTTCTTTTTTACTATCTGTTCTTTTAGCTAGCTTTATTTATTCAAGACATGATGCTTTAACGACAAATATTGATAGTTCAGCGAGTGTCACAACACAAAAAATTATTACAAATGTACCAATTCGTATTAAAGATTCTTCAAATAGTAAATATATCTCTGGATTACCGGAACATGTTGTCGTTTCTTTAGAAGGTCCACGAAATATTCTTTCTCAATTAAGTAATCAAACGATTAATGTTGAAACGGAAGATTTAGCCACTGTGGAAAACGGGAGTACAACTATTCGGTATAAATTAACAGATTTACCGAATGGTGTTATTGGGACTATTCAACCCTATGAATCAAATATTATTGTGAGTAAACGTATGACAAAAACATTTCCGGTAACGCCTTTGGTCGATAAAAGTATTGTGTCGGATGGCTATGTGATGGGAGCTGTTGAAGTATCGCCGTCTACTGTATTCATTACAGGAAGTGAAGATACGATTTTGAAAATAGATACGGTGACAGCAACGATTACAGTATCATCTACAAAAACAGAGACATTTACACAAGATAATGTGTCTGTTGTTGTTAAAGATAAAAATGGCAATATTTTAGATGTAAAAGTTGATAAAAATGTGTCAATTACTGTACCAATTTATAAAAAAGGACAAACAGTACCAGTTGATATCACACTGGCAGGACAAAGAGAAGGCTATACGTATACCGTTGAAAGTCAAAATGTGTCTGAGTTGACGTTATTAGGAACAGCCGATAAATTAAAAGACATTACGAGAATTTCTGCGACTATAAATGTTAGTGACTTAACAGAAACAAAAACATTAGAAGCAACAGTATTAGTGCCTATTGGTGTAACAATTAGTAATCCTCAGCCGATTACAGCAACGATAAAAGTAGAAAAACAATAGTCTATACAAAATGAAACATAAGGAGAAGAAAATGGGTAAATATTTTGGGACAGATGGTGTTAGAGGTTTAGCAAACAGTGAGTTGACACCTGAATTAGCCTTTAAATTAGGAAGATGTGGAGGATATGTTTTATTACAGCATGCTTCACAAGAAACACACCCACGTGTATTAGTAGGAAGAGATCCTCGTATTTCAGGGCAAATGTTAGAACAAGCACTGATTTCTGGTTTATTATCAGTAGGTATTGAAGTATTGCAATTAGGTGTCATTTCAACACCTGCTGTAGCATATTTAACACGTGTGCAAAACGTTGCTGCAGGTGTGATGATTTCTGCTTCTCATAATCCAGCAGAAGATAATGGTATTAAGTTTTTTGGTTCAGACGGTTTTAAATTATCAGATGAACAAGAACTTGAAATTGAAGCGTTACTAGATAAGCAAGAAGACACATTGCCTAGACCAAGTGCAGACGGATTAGGTACCGTAGAGCAATATCTAGAAGGTAGTATGAAGTATACACAATTTGTTGCGTCAACTATTGAAGGAGATTTATCTGGTTTACGTGTTTGTTTGGATGCTGCAAATGGAGCAACAACACCTTTAGTAGCTAATTTATTTGCTGATTTAGAAACAGAATTCTTTGTCATGGGAAATAAACCAAATGGTATTAATATAAATAATCATGTTGGTTCTACACATCCACAAGCTTTACAACAATTCGTCTTGGATAATCAAGCAGATGTTGGGTTAGCATTTGACGGAGATGGTGACCGTTTGATTGCCGTAGATGAGTTGGGACAAATTGTTGATGGAGATAAAATTATGTTTATTTGTGGTAAGTTTTTATATGAAAGAGGCTTATTAAAACAAAATACCGTTGTATCAACAGTCATGAGTAATTTAGGTTTCCATAAAGCTATTGAAGAAGCTGGTATGAACACAGTAAAAACAGCCGTTGGCGATAGATATGTCGTTGAAGCAATGCGTGCCAACGACTATAATTTAGGTGGCGAACAATCTGGGCATATTGTCTTCTTAGATTTAAATACGACTGGAGATGGTATTTTAACGGGTGTCCAATTATTAAATGTCATGAAACAAACTGGTAAAACTTTATCTGAATTAGCATCGGAAGTTGCAACATATCCACAATTATTAGTCAATATTCGTGTATCAAATAAACATGAAGCGATGTCTGTACCAGCCATTAAAGAAATTGTAGAACAAGTTGAGTCAGAAATGAATGGAGAGGGACGCATTTTAGTACGTCCGTCGGGGACTGAACCTTTATTACGTATTATGGCAGAGGCACCAACGCAGGAGCTTTGTGATGACTATGTGCACCGTATTGCAGAAGTGGTAGAAAGAGAGATTGGATTGTCAAATGAGTAGACGACATGCAAGAAAAAGTAAATTACCAATAATGATGTCTATCAGTGTTTTAGTAATCTTAAGTGGCGTTATAGCAATATGGTTTTTATGGCAAAAACCAAGTGTTAAAATGGAGCAATCAAGCCAAAGTATGTCTGAAACGACAAAAGCATCTAGTACAAATGTATCGAATACGACAACAACAGTTGCCCAAGAACAAGGTGTAACAATTGTGAATGGCATTTTAGTCGTGAATAAAAAGCACCCATTACCTAGCACGTATAATAAAGGTGAAGATCCACAAGCAAAAGCAGCATTAGAACGTTTAAAAGCGGATATGAAAGCTCAAGGATTTTCTATTTCTGACCAATATAGTGGTTTTAGAAGTTATGAATATCAACAAGAAGTATATGGTAATTATGTAAAACGTGATGGTGTAGAAATGGCAGACACCTATTCTGCACGTCCGGGATATAGTGAACATCAATCAGGGTTGGCATTCGATATTTTAAATGGTAGCGGACAATTACTAGGTGACTCTCCAGATGATACACAAGCGGTTGAGTGGTTAGCAACCCATGCACATGAATATGGTTTCATTATTCGATTTCAAAAAGGAAAAGAAGCATTCACAGGGTACCAAGCTGAACCTTGGCATATTCGTTACGTGGGAGAGCAAGCTGGTGAAATTTACGAATCAGGTAAGTCTTTAGAAGAATACTTGAATGTGTCAGGTGGGAATTACGAATAATCAATAAAAAGTCTTGTTCTATATAGACGATGTCGCCTATAATAGATACAAGGCTTTTTGTAAATAAAGATATAATATCAAGTGAATGATGTAAGGAATGAAGCATGATGAAAAAAATAGGTATTCTCCCAAAATTGATTGTACTCATGGTTTCTGTTGTGGCAGTTTCTTTATTTATGACCTCCTTGTTTATGCGTGAATACATTTATACACGCGAAAATGATGTCATTGCCGAAGAAATCAAATCAACAGCAAAATTAGTTTCAAAAAATGATAAAATAAAAGATATTATTAAATCAAGAAAACAAGATATATTTGTTCAAGAATATGCTTTAGATGTGATGAAATTAACTCAAGTTGATTTTATTGTTGTCATGGATATTGATTTCATTCGTTATTCGCATCCGACCTCTGATTTAGTTGGAGGTGTTTTTTCAAATGTTGAAGATGCTAGTGCAACATTAACACTTGGTGATCATTATAGCGAACAAAAAGGAACGCTGGGAGAAGGTATTCGATTTTTTACGTCTATTTATGATGACGACGGTACAATTATTGGTGTTGTTTGTGTAGGCTATACTAAGAAAACTGTGTCCGCTCAAATTTGGAAAGCACAACTTCAATTATTAACAGCACTTTGTATAGGATTATTTGTTGCGGTGATTTTGGCAGTACTCTTTGCAAAATGGTTAAAAAAAGTGTTGTTAAATTTAGAACCCGAAGAAATTGCTCAATCGGTTATTGAAAAAGAACTTATTTCAGAGCATGTTACCGAAGGGATTATAGGAATAGGGCTGGATAAACGTATTATTTTTGCCAATAGTAGTGCCAATGCATTATTAAAAAAAGCCAATATAAAAGTGTCTTTAGAAGTAGGAAAAACATTACCAGAAGATTTATACGACTTATTTTTTAAAAATGCTTTAGAAAAAGAGCTAGTTAAACACGATATGCAAATGATTGTGAATGATACAGAATTTTTAATGAATAGCAATCCTATTTATTTACATAGAAAATTATATGGAGCTGTTGTCACATTAAGGGACCAATCTGATATGCAACAACTCATTACAGAATTAAGTGGAACAGAAAAATATAATGATAGCCTAAGAGCTCAAAATCATCATTTTATGAATCAAATGCATGTTTTGCAAGGCTTGATTGATTTAGGATTATTTGATGAAGTTGAAAGCTACATTAGCTATTTAAAACAAGATTATCATGCACAAATAGGGCATATATCAGACACAATAAAAGTACCTGCTATTACTGGTTTATTGCTTGGTAAATCAAGAGAAGCAAGTCAACAACATATTACGTTTACGATTGACTCTGATTCAGCGATTGAGCAAAAAGCAGGAAGAGATACTTTATATCATGATTTAACAATTATTTTAGGTGTTCTTATTGATAATGCTATGGAAGCTGTACAATCAACCCCAACAAAAACGATTGAAGTTTATTTGATGGCTAATGATGACGAGCGTGTTGTATTATGTACCGTCACAGATACTGGAGTAGGTATTCCGGAGACATTAAAACAGATTATTTTTGAAAGGGGTTATTCAACAAAAGGGGCAAATAGAGGATATGGGTTAGAAGCTGTCGCAACAATTGTTCAAAAATATGGTGGAACGATTGATGTGATTAGTCAAGTAGATAAAGGAACACGAATAAATATTGAGTTACCAATAACGGAGGAATAAGCATGCGTATATTGATTATTGAAGATGACCCAATGGTAGCGATGATTCATCAAGAATATGTGAAACGATTAGATGAAAAATATGATGTCAAACATGTGAAAACATTAAAAGAAGCGAAACGGGAATTAGAAAACTATCTATTCGATATTGTTTTATTAGATAATTATTTACCAGATGGACAAGGGGTGTCTTTTTTAGAACATTGTAAAGGGTTAGCAGTCATCATGATTACAGCAGCTAATGATAGTATGACTGTAAAAACAGCACTTTCTAGTGGCATTGTCGATTATTTAGTAAAGCCCTTTGTGTTTGAACGGTTTTCACAAGCGATTGAAAAGGCAAAAGTGTACTGTGGTTTGTTATCTAAGGAAAAAATTAGTCAAGACAATATTGATAAATACTTTAATTTTGAAAAAGAAACAATAACATTAGATTCTCTTCCAAAAGGATTAGCAAAAATTACATTAGCAAAAGTCATTGCTCAAATTCTGACACATCAAAGTGGATTTACGACACAAGAAATTGCAGATGAATTGGATATTTCTAGAATTACCATAAAAAAATATTTGAACTATTTAGTAGACGTAGAGGCTTTATTAGAAGATGTTAATTATTTAACCTTAGGCAGACCGGTATCTATTTACACAATAAAAAACATGGATATATTAGAAAATCTATAAATTGTGTTAGGTGTCCCGCTGTTAGCAAAAACATTGATATAATGTTGTTTATAAGCTGTTGTAAATGGTTGTTTTTTAATAAATCACATTTTCATTTACATAACTTACATAAGTTTAAATACTTTTTTATAATTGAATATTCTTTCACAAATGGGTATAGTAGTTCTTGTCAGTATTATGTGAAAAAACGTACATACTAGATATATTATGATAAAGGAGTTTATTATGGAAAACGGAAATATTATTGATATATTCGTCAAAACATTAGCGACAGAAAAAATCAATACAGCTATCATTTCAAGTATTGCAATTATTTTATTAGGTTACTACTGTCGTAAAAGAAATCTTTTCTCTGAAAATACAGGTAAAGTGTTAACAAATGTTGTACTAACAGTATCATTACCAGCATTAGCTTTTAACTCATTTTTAGCAGATATTGATCAAAAGAAATTAACACAAGGTATCAACATTTTGATTTGGGGTATTTTAGTTTATATTCTATTGATTGTTGTATCAAAACCATTATTTGCGAAATTTAAAGGTGATCAACAAGATACAATGCGTGTGTTATCAATTTTTGGTTCAACAACATTCTTTGGTATCCCTATTGTTACAGCGATTTATGGTCCAACTGGAACATTATATGCATCAATTTTTAACATTGGTTATCGTATTTTCTTGTATTCTTATGGATACATTAAAATGAGTGGCTTGAAAATGACAAGCAAAAACATTAAAACAATGTTCTTAAATCCAATCGTTATTGCGACATTCTTAGGTTTATTCATTTGGTTATTCCAAGCGTATTTACCACAAGTAGCAGTGGCTGTGAAAGATGCAAAAACAGGCGAAATGGTTATGAAAAACTACGCATTCTTACGTTTTGACCACACATTGCCACAATTTAAACAAATTTTAACATATTTAGCAGGTTTATGTTCTCCACTAGCATGGTTGGCTATCGGTTCAACTTTAGGTTCAGTAGACTTCAAAGAAGCTTTAGCAGACAAACCAACATGGTACTACACTCTTGTTAAATTGATGATTATTCCTGCACTTAACGTTGCTATTTTAGCTGTATTAACAATGACAGGTATTCTACCAGTTGACTTGACAGCTTTAGGTACAGTTGTTGTCATGATGGCAACACCACCAGCAACAGTAGCAGCAGCTTATGCAATTAGCTTTGATAAAGATGCGGTATTAGCTTCAAACGCTTCTTTATTAGCAACATTAGGAGCTGTTGTATTAACACCAATCTGGATTGTTATTGTACAACTTATTGGTTCAACAGGTTTATTTAAATAAAGTATGTGAAAAAAGTATTTTGAAGCTCTTGCTTTTGAAATACTTTTTTTTCAATCACAAAATGATATAATAGACAATGCGAGGGATTAAAAAATTCGCATTATTAACGATTTGAAATTAAAGGAGAATAATTATGGCATTTAAAGTAGTATGTTATGGCGTACGTCCAAACGAAGTACCTTATTTTGAAAAATTAAATAAATACAACTATGATTTAGTATTAGTTGAAGACTTATTAACAGCAAACAATGCAGAAGAGGCAAAAGGTATGGATGCTGTGATTTTACGTGGAAACTGTTTAGGTAACCGTGCAAACTTAGAAAAATTTGCAAGTTATGGTATTAAATACGTATTTACACGTACTGTTGGATTTAACCATATTGATTTGCAAGCAGCTGCAGATTTAGGATTAAAAGTTGCACGTGTACCAGGTTATTCACCAAATGCTATTGCAGAATTAGCTTTAACATTAGCTATGTCATTATTGCGTCATGTGTCACATACTGTTAATAAAACATCAAACTATGATTTCCGTGTGGATAGTACAATGTTCAGTAAAGAAATCCGTAACTGTAAAGTGGGTATTATCGGAACAGGTAAAATTGGTTTAACAGAAGCATCATTATTTAAAGGCTTGGGTGCAGACGTTTATGGATACGATGTATTCCAAAGTGATGCTGCAAAACAAGTGGTTAAATTTGTTGAATTAGATGAATTATTAAACCAATGTGATATTGTAAGTATTCATGTGCCATATTTCCCAGGACAAAACGACAATATGGTAAATGCAGAATTTATTTCAAAAATGAAAGACGGTGCTATTTTAATCAATACAGCCCGTGGCGAATTACAAGACAACAAAGCGATTTTAGAAGCTTTGAAATCTGGTAAATTAGACGGATTTGGAACGGACGTATTCGCCGATGAAGCACGATTCTTCTTCAAATCATTTGAAAACGGAAGCGATATTCCAGATGAAACAGTTCGTGAGTTAGTTGATATGTATCCACGTGTGTTAGTAACACCACACGTTGGTTCAAACACAGACGAAGCATTATCAAATATGATTGAAATCAGTTTTGATAACTTAAATGATGTGTTAACAAAAGGTGAAACAGTAAACGCTGTTCAATTACCTGAAGCAAAATAATCAAAAAAGCAAAAACAGAAAAACCATTCTTACAAATGCAAGAATGGTTTTTCTATTTTTATCTATTTTTAGGAGCTCTTTTTAATGAGCGCTAATTGTTTTATCCAAAGAAATTTCAATAAAATAAGAGCAAGTTAACACTTCAAGACGCTTGTCATCTTTTGTCGTTTTGAATAATTTATTTAAAACAAAATCAATTTCAGATTCTTTAATTTTTCGTTGTTTATTGATAATCACAAGATTATTGTGTTTTTTTGCTTCTGTATAAATAACAGTTGTTTGACCAAGTGAATAAATTTCAACCAATTGTGCATCGGTATGTGCTAATTGTTCATTGACAAGTTGAGGATGACTATTGGTAATGTTAACAAGCCTCATAAAAAACACCTCTTTTATTTTATATAATTCTATTATATACTAAAATGTGAAAATATAAAGGTTTTTTGTGAAATCGGGTGGAAAAATGTATGATTTTTTTGAAAATTTAAGGCATCAAACAATTTTATCCTTTGTTCCTTTTCAACAAGAACATCTTTTATATGCTGTTACAGCTAAAGAACAAGAAAAAGTGATTGGGACAGGGGTTATAGGACGTAATCCCTATCATCCTTATTGTGATGAGATATTTATCTTTGTTGAAAATGCACATAGAAGAAAAGGTGTTGGTACATCATTATTGAAGCGTTTGGAAAAGTATTCTTCACAAACATTAAAATGTTCGGTGTATTCTGATGAAGATGTTGCTGTTTCGTTTTTACAAAAAAATGGATTTAAACGCAGACGGCAATGTTTTGAATATGACACATCGCTAGCCTTGTTATGTTTAAGTCCAAAGGTTGATATTGTATCATGTGGTTCTGCCATTCCTGCTATTTTATTAGAACAACTTTACATAGATTATAGTAAAAATCATGAGCAAGTAAGTCCTATGAGCAATCTAATAACGAAACAAGACTGGTACGATGTATTTCTTAAAGATGTAACGACCCACTACTGTTATTATACTCTTGACACATCAGCCTATGTGATTGCTGAACAGGTAGATGAAAAAACCATTGCCATTTGTTATATAGGCGGAACATTAAGCAAACCAGATATGCTTGATTTTATTGAAACTGTCTTATACACATACCAACAAACATTCGATGTACTATTTGTTGAAATAGATAGTACTGATATGCGTGCTTTATTATTGCAACAATTTGTCGGATATTCCACGCAACCGAGCTATGATGCATATTTAAAAAATACTAAAAATAAAGTATAATAGAAAAGATTTGAGTGAATAGAAGAAATAGGAGAAGAAAATGAGTTTAACGAGTGAAATACAAAAACGTCGCACATTTGCCATTATATCGCATCCAGATGCAGGGAAAACGACGATTACTGAACAATTACTACTATACGGTGGAGCGATTCGTCAAGCCGGAACAGTTAAAGGAAAGAAAACAGGAAAATTTGCTAAGTCTGACTGGATGGAGATTGAAAAGCAACGTGGTATTTCTGTGACAAGTTCTGTCATGCAAGTGGATTATGACGGAAAACGCGTTAATATTGTCGATACACCAGGGCATGAAGATTTTTCGGAAGATACGTACCGTACGTTAATGGCTGTGGACAGCGCCGTTATGGTTATTGATTCGGCTAAAGGGATTGAACCACAAACAAAAAAACTATTTAAAGTTTGCCGTATGAGAGGTATTCCGATTTTTACATTTATCAATAAATTAGACCGTGACGGGCGTGAACCATTAGAATTAGTTGCTGAATTAGAAGATGTCTTAGACATACACGCCTATCCAATGAACTGGCCAATGGGAATGGGGAAAAACTTTTTAGGATTGTATGACCGCTACAATAAACGTGTCGAGCTTACTCATCCAGAAGAAAATGGAGGCAATGATTATTTACCACTGAATGATAGTGGTGAAGTTGACGGTGACTATGCATTCAAAACATCATCTATTTATGATCAAACATTAGAGGATATTTTATTATTAGATGAAGCAGGAAATGCCTTTTCTAAGGAAGCTATCGAACAAGGTGAATTAACACCTGTATTTTTTGGATCAGCCTTAACAGGTTTTGGCGTTCAAACATTCTTAGATGCATATGTTGACTTTGCACCAGAACCTCAACCAACAAAAACGGAGACAGGAGATGCTGTTGAGCCAAATACACCTGAATTTACAGGATTTATTTTTAAAATCCAAGCGAATATGAATCCTGCTCACCGCGATAGAATAGCATTCGTACGTATTTGTTCAGGGGAATTTACACCAGGAATGGATGTTGTGGTGAATCGTACCAATAAAAAAATGAAACTATCGCATACAACACAATTTATGGCAGACTCTAGAGAAACAGTCCAAACAGCTGTTGCAGGTGATATTATTGGTCTATACGATACAGGAAATTTCCAAATTGGAGATACCATTTATACAGGTAAAAAGGCAGTGCAATTTGAAGCCTTACCACAATTTACACCAGAGATTTTTATGAAAGTAACAGCTAAAAATGTTATGAAACAGAAATCATTCCATAAAGGCGTTGAACAACTCGTTCAAGAGGGGGCTATTCAATTATACAAAACTTATCATACAGAAGATTATATTTTAGGAGCAGTTGGGCAATTACAATTTGAAGTGTTCCAATATCGCTTATTAAACGAATATAATTCCGAAGTAGTCATGACACCAATGGGAAATAAAATTGCAAGATGGATTAAAGAGGAAGACTTAGATCCAAATATGTCATCGAGTCGGAATTTACTAGCAAGGGATAGATTTGGAAATCCAGTATTTTTATTTGAAAATAGTTTTGCAGAACGTTGGTTTATAGATAAATATCCAGATATTGAATTGATGACATTATTATAATAACAAGAAAGTACACATTGATTTGTGTACTTTTTTGTCATTTTTAGCAATAAAAAGAGAAATTCCGTATTATTTTTTTTTGAAAAGTGCTTTTTTTATTGAAAAACTATTTTCATTCGGGGGGGGTATGGTATAATTCGGTTAATGTTTATTTTACGAATAAAAGGTAAGTGAAAATAAAGATTCTATATAGTAAGAAAGGATACGACAAGTCGTTTATGAAAAAAAAGAAAATTTATGATGGAGAATTTGTTGAAACAGACCGTGTCACGCGTTTTGCATTGCATAAATCAGGCAAAAATTGGATTCGAATTGCTCTATCAAAAATAGGGTTGTTTAGGCTGTTTCGTGGTGCCAAAGCAGAAGTACTAATGGATACTACGTCCTTAGAAATTGATGAATTAGACACACAAAAAACAAATGCCAATTTATTAAAAGGGCTAACTACAGCTGGTGCTTTACTTGGTGGAACTGCCATTGTGACATCAACACAAGCATATGCCCAAGATGATACAACTTATATCGAAAAAGTAGCTGAAACAGAAAATGTTATTGCGAATAAAGAGAAAGTTGTATTAACAACAGAAAAGAATACGGAAGATAGTGCATCTTCTGAAAAAGATGCATCATTGTCTGATTCTGAAAGTGTATCATTATCTCAAAGTACCTCAGAATCACTAAGTACATCTGATTCTGAAGTGATAGCTCACTCAGAAGTACTCTTAAATGAGAAAGATACAACATTAACGGAAACTGTCAATAATGAATTAGTAGACATTCGTCCTGCCATGTTTCGTTCTGCACTTCAAGGGCAACCAATCCCTGCTGGAACATCATTTAGAACAGGTGAAACTGTCGATAGTAAAAGCTTATCATTAAGCACAAGCGAAAGCTTGTCAACAAGTCAGTCATTAAGCACAAGCGAAAGCTTGTCAACAAGTCAGTCATTAAGCACAAGTGAAAGCTTGTCAACAAGTCAATCACTAAGCACAAGCGAAAGCTTGTCAACAAGCCAATCCTTAAGTACAAGTGAAAGCTTATCGACAAGTCAGTCATTAAGCACAAGTGAAAGCTTATCGACAAGTCAATCCTTAAGTACAAGTGAAAGCTTGTCAACAAGCCAATCATTGAGCACAAGCGAAAGCTTGTCAACAAGTCAATCACTAAGTACAAGCGAAAGCTTGTCAACAAGCCAATCCTTAAGTACAAGTGAAAGCTTATCGACAAGTCAATCCTTAAGTACAAGCGAAAGCTTGTCAACAAGTCAATCACTAAGCACAAGTGAAAGCTTATCGACAAGCCAATCCTTAAGTACAAGTGAAAGCTTATCGACAAGTCAGTCATTAAGCACAAGTGAAAGCTTATCGACAAGTCAATCCTTAAGTACAAGTGAAAGCTTGTCAACAAGTCAATCACTAAGTACAAGCGAAAGCTTGTCAACAAGCCAATCCTTAAGTACAAGTGAAAGCTTATCGACAAGTCAATCCTTAAGTACAAGCGAAAGCTTGTCAACAAGTCAATCACTAAGCACAAGTGAAAGCTTATCGACAAGCCAATCCTTAAGTACAAGTGAAAGCTTATCGACAAGTCAATCACTAAGCACAAGTGAAAGCTTGTCAACAAGCCAATCCTTAAGTACAAGTGAAAGCTTGTCAACAAGTCAGTCACTAAGTACAAGTGAAAGCTTATCAACAAGTCAGTCATTAAGCACAAGTGAAAGCTTATCGACAAGCCAATCCTTAAGTACAAGTGAAAGCTTGTCAACAAGTCAGTCACTAAGCACAAGTGAAAGCTTGTCAACAAGCCAATCCTTAAGTACAAGTGAAAGCTTATCGACAAGTCAATCCTTAAGTACAAGTGAAAGCTTGTCAACAAGCCAATCATTAAGTACAAGTGAAAGCTTATCGACAAGTCAATCCTTAAGTACAAGCGAAAGCTTGTCAACAAGTCAATCACTAAGCACAAGTGAAAGCTTGTCAACAAGCCAATCCTTAAGTACAAGTGAAAGCTTATCAACAAGTGAGTCACTAAGCACAAGTGAAAGCTTATCAACGAGTGAGTCACTAAGCACAAGTGAAAGCTTGTCAACAAGCCAATCCTTAAGTACAAGTGAAAGCTTATCGACAAGTCAATCCTTAAGTACAAGTGAAAGCTTGTCAACAAGCCAATCCTTAAGTACAAGTGAAAGCTTATCGACAAGTCAATCCTTAAGTACAAGCGAAAGCTTGTCAACAAGTCAATCACTAAGCACAAGTGAAAGCTTGTCAACAAGCCAATCATTAAGTACAAGTGAAAGCTTATCAACAAGTGAGTCACTAAGTACAAGTGAAAGCTTGTCAACAAGTGAGTCATTGAGCACAAGCGAAAGCCTATCAACAAGTCAGTCATTAAGTACAAGTGAAAGCTTGTCAACAAGTCAGTCACTAAGCACAAGTGAAAGTCTGTCAATGAGTGAAATATCAGGGGGTAATAACCATAACACAGATATTATTCCAGGTATTTCAGATAAACCTCTATTGATTTTAGTCGGATCAGAAACTCCAGAGAATGCAGATGGTGCTTCAAGTATGTTAGATAATAGTGGTACTACAACTATGTCAGAAATGGCTGATAAAGTACAACAAGTATTACCTCATACGGGACAAAAAGATCAAAGTGCTGGATTATTAGGTGTAGGTATGTTACTTGGTGGTGCAGGTTTAATCGCTGCTAAAAAGAAAAGAGAAGCAGAGGAACCTTTAGATTAAAAATGTCATAAAAGAGAGTAGGTAGGCCTACTCTCTTTTTAAGTAAATATAAGACATTATCTGAAAAATGTGTTACAGTATTTTTATGATAATATACAGAAGATAATGAGAAGGAGATAAAATATGAGAGTTCATATAACAAGTTTGCACGGGCATGCCAGTATTAGTACTGCTCAAAATGCACAACAAATGATAGCATCGGTTGCAAGAGATATGGGGTTTAATGAATTATCTATTTATGCTTATCCTGTTTCTGTTGATTCAGAATCAGAATTAAGCAAACGATTGGATGGGATTGTGGCAGGTATTTCTCATCAAGATATCGTATTCGTCCAATTTCCAACTTGGAATGGTATGGAATTTGATAAAAAATTGATTTATAAATTAAAATTATATAATCGCTTAAAATTGATTATTTTTGTTCATGATGTCATTCCATTGATGTTTGACGGCAATTATTATTTAATGGATGAAACAATAGAATTATTCAATTTAGCCGATGCATTGATTTTACCAACTGCTAAAATGTACGAACGTTTAAAAGAAGCTGGATTAAAAAATGAACGTGTTATTTTCCAACAAATATGGGATTTTACACACCATTTAACATTGAATAAACCTAGTTTTAAGAAAATTGTTCATTTTGCAGGACAAGCACGTAAGTTTGAGTTTTGTAATAACTGGCATTTAGACTATGTTTTGCGGTTATATGGCTCTGATGCCGAATTAAAAGAGGGTGTTAATGTTCAATTTAGAGGATGGCATAATCGGGATCAACTATTATTAGCTTTATCTGAAGGTGGGTTTGGTTTAGTATGGTCTGAAAATAACTTTTGGAGTCAATATATGACAATGAATGTATCATATAAAATAAGCACATATTTATCTGCTGGGATCCCGATTATTGCTAGAAAAGGTATTTCTAATCAACAACTTATCGAAGAGAATGGATTGGGGATTATTGTGGATTCCCTAGAAGAATTAAATCATGTTCTTTCGGAAATGACGGAGCAACGTTATCAAGAATTAGTGACGAATGTTGAACAATTTAGCTATTTATTACAAAATGGCTATTTTACAAAAAAAATATTTGTTGATGCAATTCATGCTGTTCAAAAAAAATAACCGTGCATACGGTTATTTTTGGTTCTATAATCAATCTTATTAGCGGAAGTAGAGTCCCACCAATAAGATTTGACGAAGAGCCTATTTTTTTTGGTTTTTATATAGACTAGCAATACGTTTATTTGATTTGAATAATGCATCAATAATAAAAATAGCTAAAGCAATTAACGTCGCAATTTGAATGGTTTCTGATAAATATTGATTAAATTTTATAGCATTTCCACTGATGTAAAAATAAACACATCTAAAAATAGCTAGTCCAGGTACTATTGGTAAAAAACCTGGAATAAAAAACATTGTTACAGGTGTTTTGTAAACACGAGCCATGAGTTGACTGTATAGTGCAACGAGTAAACTGGCATAGAAGTTGGCTAGCATACCAGTTATTGGGAGTAATAAAAAATATGCAATCCAACAAATAAGTCCACCTATTCCTGCAGGGATAAGAAATTTTTTAGGAGCATTAATCATGATAGCTCCCGCATATACAGCAACAAAGGACGATATAATTGCAACAATTAACGACATCATGAAATTAAGTTCCCTCCTCCTGATAAAATAAGCCCTACGGCTACTCCTAACGCAATAGAAAGAGCAATGATGACAGCTTCTGCACATCTTGCAAAGCCAGATAAATAATCACCGTGGAATGTATCTCGAATGGCATTTGTAATAATTGTTCCTGGTACCATTGGCATGATACTACCTACCATGATGGCGTCTAATGACAAATGATGAGGAAATTGTTTCACGAAAATAGTCCCAATAATTGCGGCAATAATAGAGGCAATCACGTTTGAGAAAAAAGTTGTAGATTTTAAAAAACGCCCCACTCTAAAAATAAGAACAAGAAAAATTGCATTTAATAATGTTACAGTACTGTCATATATATTTCCACCTAACATAATAGTAAATCCAATGGCTAAAATCAATGTCGCAATATCTATTGATAACTGACTATATTCTTGTTCATCAAGTGTTGTTAATTGTTCATAAGCATCCTCGATTGATAATCTATTTGCGCATAAATTTCTAGAAATATCGTTTACTTTATGGATTTTCCTTAAATCAGTTGTTCTTGTTTTCACCCTATGTATCAATGAAATAGCCTTAATACTTGTATCATCTAATGTAATCATAATGCCAGTAGGTAGAACAAATGCTTCAGTATGTTCTAATAACGACAGTTTTAAAATATGTTCGACTGTTTCTTCAACACGATATGTTTCAGCATTGCTCTCTAACATGATTTTTCCAGCTAATAATGCTATATCTGCAATTTTTTTATAGTCCACGATGCAAGCCTCTCTAGTTTTTTTCTTTATTATAAAGTGGTTCACACATGTCGTCAATGAAGAACAAAGATAAAGATCAGTTAAATGAAGAGTATATATCATACAGAATAAGGATTATATACGCTTGTAGAGAAATTGAAAATAACGAGATGAACTGATTGTTTGTGGAATCAATCAGTTCATCTCGTTTAAATTATTTTGAGGGTAGTTCTATAATCTTTATTTCACTAATTTTATTAAGAAGTAATGCTTTTTACCACGACGAATAATAATAAATTTTTCTTCAAAAGAATATTCACCTGTAATAGTAAAGTCAATATCGGTTATTTTTTCACCATTCAAGGTAATCGCACCATTTTTAATATCTTCACGTGATTGACGACGACTAGGTTCGATACCAATATCAACTAACCACTCTGCAAAATTAGCATTAGGTGTAGTCGTTTCAAATGTAGGCATATTTTTAAAACCTTGTTCAATTTCTGAAGCATTTAATGTTTTAATATCTCCAGAAAATAGAGCTTGTGAAATTTTTAAGGCGTCTTTTAAAGCTTGCTCTCCATGAACGAAGAGTGTGACTTCTTCAGCCAAACGTTTTTGAGCTTCTCTTTTATGAGGTTCTGTTTCAACACAATGTTCCAATGTTTCAATTTCTTCTTTAGACAGGAAAGTGAAGTATTTTAAATATTTGATAACATCACGGTCATCTTGATTTAACCAAAATTGATAAAATTCATAAGGAGTTGTTTTTTCGGGATCTAACCATACAGCACCACCAGCTGTTTTTCCAAATTTAGTACCGTCAGATTTTAACATTAAAGGAATAGTTAATCCATATGCTTGAGCTTCATGACCTTTTTTCTTACGAATCAATTCAAGTCCTGCTGTAATATTTCCCCATTGATCTGCACCACCAATTTGTAGTTGGACATTCTCATGTTCAAATAGATGTAAAAAGTCCATAGATTGTAAAATTTGGTACGAAAATTCAGTAAATGAAATCCCAGTTTCTAAACGACTTGCCACAATATCTTTAGAAAGCATTGTATTCACATTAAAATGTTTACCGAAATCACGTAAAAAATCTAGTAATGATAAATCT
Organism: Granulicatella sp. zg-84; assembly: GCF_010892375.1. Lineage (NCBI taxonomy): Bacteria > Bacillati > Bacillota > Bacilli > Lactobacillales > Carnobacteriaceae > Granulicatella > Granulicatella sp. zg-84. The sequence goes on from NZ_WNJX01000002.1 coordinate 90,898, forward strand.
TTTGTCCAATCATGATTATTAACGAACTTAACAGCTGATTTATCTTCATCAGATGTTACAAATAATTTTTTCATTTGAGCTGTTAATTTTTCAACATTTTTTTGTACAGTTTCCATAGACTGTAACTGACGTTCGCTCGTACGACCACTAGGATCACCAATAGAACCAGTTGCACCACCAATTAAAATAACGGGTTGATGTCCTGCTAATTGAAAGCGACGTAAAATCATAAATGGAATTAAGTGACCAATATGCATGCTATCACCTGTCGGATCGACACCGCAATAAACAGCAATTTTTTGTTTATTCGTAAGCTCTTCTAAACCTTTCTCATCTGTTTGTTGATTGATAGCACCTCTCCATGCTAAATCTTGAATAATTGACATATAAAAACCTCCTAAAACATAAATAAACGTCCCTAATCCAAAGGACTAGGGACGATTAATACCGTGTTACCACCCAAATTATTTGTTTATAAAACAAATCACTCGTACAATTATCGCTTGTTAAACGCTTGTTCACACAAGTAGCTCCAAAGTGTACTTCACTTATTGATTGTATTAGCTTTCACCCAACGCTAACTCTCTTCAAGACACGATCAATAAACTACTATCTTTTTCATCGCTTATAATATTGACACGATTATAACAAAGCGATAAAAGTGTGTCAAGAAAAATTCTTGCTCTACAACTGTATTAAGTATATAATACAGTTGTAGGAGGGTTATATGTCTAGTAAAAAAAGGATATTTTTTAAATTATTTTTAGTATGTACTTGCGTTATTTATATCATTTCTTCGCTTTCAATCACATTGGCACATCAACAGATTTCTTTGGTAGATATTGTTAAACAAGAAGGTCTGACATCGCAACAAGTACCCGTATCTGCACTTGTTGTAGATGCAGATACGGGACAAATTTTGTTTGAAGAAAATTCTGAAAAAATTTGGGAAACAGCGAGTTTAGCTAAATTGATGACCGTTTATTTAGTGTTAGATGCAATGAAGAGTGGACAATTCACAAAAGACACCATTCTTTATGCAACAGAAGAAGATGAAAAAATAAGTCAAATTTATTTATTAAGTAATACAACAATCGTCAAAAATCGAGCATATAGTATTGAAGATTTACTATTCATGTCTTTAATGAGTTCCTCTAATGTTGCTACGATTATGCTAGCAAAAGCTGTCACAAATAATGATATATCATTGTTCATTGATCAAATGAATCAAAAAGCAAAAAAATTAGGTATGGTAAAGACTTCTTTTACAAATCCTACTGGAGCTATTACACACGATTTTCAAGGCTTTATTCATACCCCGCATTACGATGAATCAATGCCTAGTCAATCTACGGCGCAAGATTTAGCACGTTTATGTTTTTCTTTATTGCAAGAGCATGAAGAGATTTTAGAATATACGAAGTATTATGAAGTTATCGTTAATGAGAAAACACCTTATGCAGAGTTGTTAACAAATACAAATGTGTCATTACAACAAGGAGGAACTTTTTTTGAAGGTGTAGACGGCTTAAAAACAGGTTCTAGTCCGGGAGCACAATTAAATTATATTCAAACAGTTAAACGTGGAAACAAACGATTGATTGAAGTCGTATTAGGTGTAGGAAAGTGGGATAATGAAGAAGATAAATATGCACGGCACAAAATAGCAAATGCTCTAGCAAGCCACGTGTATCGTGACTATGAAGAAACAGAATTATTACCAGTAGGAACACACACCATTCACAATACAAAAATAGAATTGGATAAATCGTTTAGTGTATTTGTCAAAAAAGATAGGCTAGGAAATATTTATTTAAAGGAGAATACAGTCGTCTATGATGCTCCGTTAGGATATATTGGTGAACCAATCCGTTTTCCAATGAAACAAGTAGGTTTTGTGCAAGAGATTATCGAGCAACCACTCGATATACTATTTATTTTATTCGTAAGTATTTTAGTACTTATTTTAGTTGTTGTTATAATCATAAAGAAATTCCTTTGATAAATCAATAATTGACAAATCAATTATTGTTTGGTAAACTACATAAAAGAGGTGATGTGATGTCATTAAGAGAAATGAGTCAGTTGTTTTATCAAATTAAATTACTCGATCAAAAAATAACGCAATTATTTGAACACGTAACAGGTTTTAGTTTGACAAGATACGAAATGATTATGGAAATTAGCCAAAATAATGGTTGTTCACAAAATAGACTTCAAGAACATTTACAAATTGATTCAGCCGCCGTTACACGACATTTGAAAGTGTTAGAGGAAAAAGGTTATGTCACTAGAAAAAGAAATCCTGAAAATAACCGAGAAGTTTTAGTGTATTTAACAGATAAAGCAAGAAAAAGCATTGAAAAATGTCATGAGCATCAAACTCTATTACAAAAAGCTATTGATGAAAGTTTTACACAATCTGATCTTCATCAAACAGTAGATTTATTAAGGAAACTTGATGATAGCTTAAATACTATAACGGAGGAATAGCATGTCTATTTTATCAATCATTTTAGTTGTTTTAACGGCCCTAGAATGTTTTTATATTATGTATTTAGAAACGATTGTGACAGATTCTAAAAATACATCTCGTGTATTCAATATTTCACAGGAGGAATTAAAAGGAAGTACAGTTAAGACATTGTTTAAAAATCAAGGTATTTATAACGGATTACTTGGAGTCGTTTTATTATACGCTACTTTATTTTCTGAAAATGCTATTGAAATCAGTGCCATTATTCTTGTGTATATCTTTATATGTGCCCTTTATGGAGGATTTACTTCACAAAAATCCATTATATTAAAGCAAGGCGGACTACCTATACTTGCTTTATTAAGTTTATTCTTTTAAATACATCAAAAGAGATAAATCGATAACAGATTTATCTCTTTTGATATACAATTACCCACGTTTTACGGAGTATTTTGAAAAGTCCCAAATATCTGTGATAAGTCCTTCGTAAAACTCTGGTTCATGACACACCATTAAAATACTTCCTTTATATTCTTTTAATGCTCGTTTTAATTCTTCTTTAGCATCTACATCTAAGTGATTGGTTGGTTCATCTAAAATGAGTACATTACTTTCTTGATTTTGTAGTTTACATAAGCGCACTTTTGCTTGTTCTCCCCCACTTAAAACACGTACTTGACTTTCGATGTGTTTTGTTGTTAAGCCACATTTTGCAAGAGCAGCTCTCACTTCAGCTTGATTTAAATAAGGGAATGTGTCCCATATCTCATTTAGGCATGTTTTAGATAAATCTCCAGACATTTCTTGTTCAAAGTAACCTATCTCTAAAAATTCTCCTTTTTCAACTTTCCCCTCAAGAGTTTGGATAAGCCCTAACAAACTTTTTAACAAAGTTGTTTTCCCGATACCATTTGAACCAATAATTGCAATTTTTTGTCCACGTTCCATTGTTAAGTTTAAAGGCTGTGTTAAAGGTGTATCGTAGCCGATAACAAGATTTTCTGCTTGAAAAATAAAACGTCCAGGAGTTCTAGCGGGTAGGAAATGAAAAGACGGTTTTGGTTTTTCTTGAACTAGTTCGATTTTATCCATTTTATCTAATTTTTTTTGACGCGACATAGCCATGTTACGTGTCGATACGCGTGCTTTATTACGTGCAACAAAATCTTTTAAGTCTGCAATTTCTTTTTGTTGACGATTATAGGCTGCCTCAATTTGTGCTTTTTTCATAGCATATACTTCTTGGAATTTATCATAATCTCCGATATAACGTGTTAAAGACTGGTTGTCCATGTGATAAATTAAATTGATAACACTATTTAAAAATGGAATATCATGAGAAATTAAAATAAACGCATTTTCGTATTCTTGTAAATATCTACGGAGCCATTCAATATGCTCGGCATCTAAATAGTTTGTAGGCTCGTCTAATAATAAAATATCAGGTTTTTCCAAAAGTAATTTTGCCAGCAAAATTTTTGTACGTTGACCACCACTTAGTTCTGTTACATCAGAGTCTAAACCGAATGCACTAATGCCAAGAGCACGAGCAACTTCTTCAACTTTTGCATCAATAATATAAAAATCATGATGCTCTAGTAACTCTTGAAGTTCACCTACTTCTTCCATTAAGCTATCCATGTCAGCATTCTCATTTGCCATTTCCATATAGATGTCGTTTATTCTTGTTTCAATGTCATACAAGTGTTCAAATGCGCTTTGTAGTACTTGACGAATACTCATTCCCTGTTCTAAAACAGTATGCTGGTCTAAATAACCAACACGTACACGCTTTGACCATTCGACTTTTCCTTCATCGGGTTGTAATTTTCCCGTGATAATATTCATAAATGTAGATTTTCCTTCTCCATTCGCACCTATTAGACCAATATGTTCCCCTTTTAATAATCGAAATGATACATCATCAAAAATAGCACGATCCCCAAAACCATGTGTTAAATGTTCAACGTTTAATATACTCATGGATAACTCCTTTTCTTTACTCAATATGCGTATTATATAAAAATGAAAAAACTCTCGCAAGAAAAAATACTAAGAAATCTATTTTTCTATTAGACATCGACGTGTTTACTAGTATTACCCTATGAATTTTGGTATACTTTTTAGAAGAATATAGTCTTATGACAAAGGATAGATAGATGAGTAAATTACTTGAAAAAATGAACGAACGTCAAAAAGAAGCTGTTCAACATACAGAAGGACCATTACTGATTATGGCGGGTGCTGGTAGCGGAAAAACACGTGTTTTAACACATCGTATTGCCTATTTGGTGGAAGAAAAGCATGTCAATCCGTGGAATATTTTAGCCATTACATTCACAAATAAAGCCGCAAAAGAAATGAAAGAGAGATTAGAGTTATTAGTAGGTCATGTGACCCGTGATATGTGGGTATCGACATTTCACTCCATGTGCGTACGTATTTTAAGACGAGAAGCAGAACTGATTGGTTATTCTCGTCAATTTTCTATTGCCGATACAAGTGAACAAAAAACATTGATGAAGCGTGTTATCAAAGAAAGAGGATACGATCCAAAAAAGGTAAATGAAAAAGTATTACTTTCTGTTATTAGTGATGCAAAAAACCAATTATTAACACCCGAAAGTATGAAAGAGGAAGCATCTACGTGGTTTGAGGATGTTATTGCAGACTGTTATCAAGATTATCAAAACTTGCTGATGAAAAATCAGTTGTTTGATTTTGATGACCTAATTATGAAAACTGTGGAATTATTTGAACAATATCCTGATGTATTGAGCTATTATCAACAAAAATTCCACTATATTCATGTTGACGAGTATCAAGATACGAATAAAACACAGTATACATTAGTTAGACAATTAAGCCGTTATTTTAAAAATATTTGTGTCGTTGGGGATGCCGATCAAAGTATTTATGGTTGGCGTGGTGCTGACATGAGCAATATTTTAAATTTTGAAAAAGACTTTCCAAATGCAAAAACAGTTTTACTGGAACAAAATTATCGTTCCACTAAAACCATTTTAAATGCAGCGAATAATGTAATAGATAATAATCAAGAGCGTGTCGCTAAAACATTATGGACACAAAATGATACAGGAGATACGATTACACTTTACAATGCCTTTTCAGAAAAAGATGAAGCGAGTTATGTTGCTCAAAAAATTAAGCAATTACAAACAGAAAAAGTGTATGTATCAAAATATAATGATATAGCTGTATTATATCGTACCAATGCACAATCTCGTTCTCTTGAAGAAGCATTTATGCAATACGCTATACCTTATAAAATTTACGGGGGATTACGATTCTATGATAGATTAGAAATCAAAGATATTTTAGCGTATTTACGTTTGATTGATAATCCAAAAGACGATTTGAGTTTTGAGAGAGTTGTGAATGTACCTAAGCGTAGTGTTGGAAAAACAAGCTTGGAAAAATTAGCTAGTTTTGCAAGAGAACGTAATTATTCTCTTTTTGAAGCAACAGAGCACTTAGAAGAAACTGGTTTAGGAACAAAGGCAAAAAATGGGATTTTATCTTTTGTAGCGCTTATTAAAAAATGCCAAATAGCATTGGAAGAATCGACGATAACACAATTATTAGATATGTTACTAGAAAAATCAGGATATACTGAATGTCTTGAAATGGAAGGGACATTAGAAGCTCAAGCAAGACTAGAAAATATTCAAGAATTTAAGTCTGTTACCAAAACATTTGATGAACAATTACAAACAGAAAATTTAGAAGATATAGAAGAAGTAATTTCTCCATTAACGCGTTTCTTGTCCGATTTTGCTTTGGACGGAACGCTTGAAGAAGATGAAACAAATGAGCATTATGTCACATTGATGACACTACATGCAGCCAAAGGATTAGAATTTCCAGTTGTGTTTATAGTGGGTATGGAAGAAACTATTTTTCCTTCAAGTAGAAGTGTGTTTGAAGAAGATATAGAGGAAGAAAGACGCTTGATGTATGTTGGGATGACTCGGGCAGAGAAAAAATTATTTCTGACACATGCCAGTTCTAGATTGCTATATGGTGATGTTAAACGAAATAGAGCTTCACGCTTTTTAGAAGAGATTAGCGATGTGTATGTTGATGTACCTGAAAATATAACACCACAAACAACGATAACAAAACCATTTAAAGTACCTTTTGTACAAAAGAAAGTTGTGACGCAAGAGAACCGACAATTTAGTGTTGGTGATAAAGTAAAACATACAAAATGGGGTATTGGTAGAGTTGTGCGAATTAGTGGTAAAGATGTAGATACAACAATAGATATTGCATTTGAAAACCAAGGCATTAAGACACTGTTAGCAGCATTTGCACCAGTTGAAAAAATCTAAATTTATCTTTTACTTTGATAATTTTATAAGACGAGGAGTATACAATGGCTAATCAAATAGCAAAAAAACGTATTGAAGAGCTACGGACGGTGATACAAAAACATAATTATCAATATTATGTTTTAGATAATCCAACAATAAGTGACTCTGATTATGATGCTTTATACAAAGAATTAGTGGCGTTAGAAAAAGAGAATCCAGAATTTATAACAGAAGACTCCCCTACACAAAAAGTAGGAGGTGTGATTTTACAAGGTTTTCAAAAAATAGAGCATGATACACCGATGTTAAGCTTGTCAAATGCTTTTAGTAAAGAAGACTTAATACAATTTGACAAACGTATAAAAGATAGTATTCATCAAGAAGTTGCCTACACTTGTGAGTTGAAAATTGATGGTTTAGCTATCTCGTTAAAATATGTTAATGGAAAATTCGTGACGGGAGCAACAAGAGGAGATGGGCGCATTGGCGAAGACATTACGCAAAATTTAAAAACCATTTCATCTATTCCTTTAAAGTTGCAAGAAAATATCACATTAGAGGCACGTGGAGAATGTTTTATGCCTAAAAGTGCATTTGTTTCTTTAAATGAACAACGTGAATTATTAGGAGAGCCAATTTTTGCCAATCCACGCAATGCAGCAGCGGGAAGTCTTAGACAGTTGGACAGTGCCATTACGGCAAAAAGGCAATTAGATGTATTCCTATATGGTGGAGATATTCCTAGTATTGACACACAAGAACAATTGTTACAAGCATTAAAACAAGTTGGTTTAAAAATTAATCCAGAAACAAAAATATATCGTTCGATTGATGATGTTTGGTCATACATAGAAACGATTAGCCAAGAACGACAAAATTTACCGTATGATATTGATGGTATTGTCATTAAAGTCAATGATTTCCAACAACGAGAAGAAATAGGTTATACAGTAAAAGCTCCAAAATGGGCGATTGCCTATAAATTTCCGGCAGAAGAAGTGCAAACAAAAATACTCGATATTCAATGGACTGTCGGCAGAACAGGCGTTGTGACGCCAACAGCCATTATGGAACCTGTTTTTGTTGCAGGTTCAACTGTGCAACGTGCCAGTTTGCATAATGTTGACTTATTGAAAGAAAAAGATATTCGTCTAGGGGATACTGTTATCTTACATAAAGCAGGCGATATTATACCTGAAATTAAAACCGTACTATTAGAAAAAAGACCGAAACAATCAGTGGTATACGATATACCTACACATTGTCCAGAATGTCAAAGTCAACTTGTTCATTTACAAGATGAAGTAGCTTTGCGTTGTATCAATCCACACTGTGCTGCTCAAATTAAAGAAGGTGTTTCCCACTTCGTTTCACGACAAGCCATGGCAATATTAGGTATGGGTACAAAAATCAGTGCAAAAATATTTGATGCACATTTGATTGAAGATGTTGCAGACTTATACTATTTGACACTTGAACAATTATTAGAATTGGATAAAGTACAAGAAAAAACAGCAACTAATTTATTAACGTCTATCGACAATAGTCGTCATCACTCAATGGAAAAATTATTATTTGGATTAGGTATTCGTCATGTTGGTAGTAAACAAGCACAACAATTATCAAGTGCTTTTGGGAGTATACAAGCTTTGCGACAAGCCACCATCGAAGAATTAGTTGCGATTGATGGCATAGGTATGGTTATTGCAGAAAGCGTTGTGACATATTTTAAACTTCCAGAAGTGCATGTATTATTAGAGAAACTAGAAAAAGCACATGTGAATATGACGTATACAGGTATTCAAAAGTCAGATGTTGCACAAAGTGTCCTAACAGATAAAACAGTTGTTTTAACAGGGAAATTAGAACGTTTCACAAGAACACAGGCGTCTGAGTACATTGTTAAATTAGGTGGAAAAGTGACAGGAAGTGTATCTGCTAAAACAGATATTGTCATTGCAGGAGAAGATGCCGGTAGTAAGTTAGAAAAAGCAAAAGCGCTAAATATTTTAGTATGGAGTGAAGATGATTTACATCGTTTAATTGAAGAACATATAGAAAGTATAGGTGGATAATGAGTGAAATTTTATAAAAGAGCACTGCTAATTGCGTTTCTTTTTGTCCTTGTTGGATGTGCTAAAAATAACAGTACACCTCAAACACAAAAAGTCTCCGATGAAGGAAATGTTGTTGTGACAAATAATAGTGATAATGCTAATGACTATAAAATGATATTATTAGACGGGAAATATCCGACATCAAAAACAAGAGGAGCATCATTGACATTATTAACACCAGTCAATATTGCTGAATTTGAAGTAGGATTGACTGACTTATCTAAAATACAATTTCCTGCGAATCAATATTATTTTTTAGAAGGTCAATACCTACCAAATCAAGATATCCAAAAATGGTTACAAGTTCAAAATGGAGAAAATCCAGATGGATTAAATAAATCTAACACACCTAAAGCTATCTCAACTATTTTAGAACAGGATTATATGCTTTTAGTAGATAATGGATATGAGTTAAATGGTGTTAGTATTGGTATTGCCTTAAATCCGCAAGTAAACGATACACTATTATCGGACAATAATTTATTAGAATTAGGAAAAGAAGCAGCAACAAAAATTGTTGAACGTATTAGAACGAAAGAAGGCATGGGAAATATCCCTATCCTTATTGGTTTATTCAAACAATCTATTGATAACGGCGCCTCACGAGGTTCGTACTTATCTTATGCCGTATCTAAATCAGGTGTGTCTTTATCTGAATGGAAACCAGTAAATGTTGAAAAACGTCTATTTCCCTTAGATAATGATAAAACAGATGATGTCAGTGTTTTCTCTACTTTTAAAAAATCTGTTGAAAGCTTCTTCCCTAACTTAAATGGGATTGTAGGGGAAGCAACATTTATTGACGGCACAATGAGTGAATTGAATATAACCGTGACAACACAATTTTATGGACAGTCTGAAATGATTGCTTTAACACAATTTTTAGTTGAAAAAGCAAATGCATATAGCGCAAGTAATCTCAACGTTAAAATCAAAGTCGAATCTGTTCGTGGAACAGAAGCCGTTATTCATAAAAAACAAGGCGAAACAGTATTTCATTCCGTTGTGTTGCACTAATAAATCTTTTACAGTGGTTGACCCAAAAAATCATAATTGGGTCAACCACTGTTTTTCTATTGACATACTATAGTTTCTATTCTACAATTAGTTAAACGGTTAGTTAGTTAAGTGACTAACTAATGAACGGGTGATAAATAAAAAGAAAGGAGTCCAATATGCAAATCAATCCAACGAGTAATATTCCAATTTTTTTGCAAATAGCAGAACAGTTAGAAAATTTAATTTTTACGGGTGTCATAAAAGAAGAACAACAAGTTCCCTCAACTACAGAATTGTCGGTATCTTTGTCTATCAATCCACATACCGTATTAAAAGGCATGAATAAACTTGTTGAAGAAGACATATTGTATAAAAAAAGGGGAATGGGAATGTTTGTAAAAATAGGTGCTCAAGACAAAATTCGTGAAAAAAGAAAAGATATATTTAAAGAAAAATTATTAAAACAGTTTATCGAAGAAGCAAAAAAATTAAACATGACACAAGAAGAAGTTGTTGCAGTCATTAAGGAGGGATTTGCTCATGAATAGTATTCAAGTAAAAAATATAAAAAAACATTTTGGTAAATCTATTGTATTAGAGAATGTCAGTATGACTTTTCAAGAAGATAAAATTTATGCTTTATTAGGTAGAAATGGTGCTGGTAAATCTACACTAATGAAAATTATTACAAATCAATTATTTGCAGATGAGGGAACTGTACTACTCGACAATGAAGTGCTAACAGAAAATGCGAATGTTTTAAAAGATGTTTATATCATGAGTGCTGAGGCAACTTTTCCCAAAGATATGAAAGTCAAAGAAATTTTACATTGGACACAGCAGTTTCATCTTAATTTTGATAAAGAAAAAGCTTTAAAACATGCAGAATTATTTGGACTACCTCTCAAGAAAAAAGCTTCTAAACTTTCTACAGGTTACCAAACGATTTTGAAATTAGTCTTAGCTATGAACAATCATGTGCCGTATGTTATTTATGATGAGCCTATTTTAGGATTAGACGCCAATCACCGTGAATTATTTTATAAACTTTTATTACAAGGATATGAAGATAGACCACATACCATTATTATTGCTACACATTTAATTGAAGAAATTGCACATGTGGTAGAGCACGTTGTTATTATTGATAAAGGAAGAGTGCTCCTTGATGAAGATGTCGATACATTATTAGAACGAGGATATAGTATATCTGGAAACACACAAGATGTTCAACAGTATGCAGCTGGTAAAAATGTTTTAGACATTGACACAATAGGAGCATTGAGTGTTGCTTATATATTAGGTACAGTAGAAGATGATTTACCTGAAACACTAACTGTTTCAGCAATTAACTTACAAAAAATATTTGTGAAATTAACAGATAAAGGAGTTGTTTAAGATGGTATATCATGCACCAAGCAAGTTTCTTTTAAAACAAATATTCTATGGAATGAGTGTCATATTTGTTTATTTATTCACATTGTTAATTGTTGCTTTTCCTTTTCCATTAAAATCAGTGAGTACTACTTCTATTACGGTATTACTGATAGCAAGTGCTACAATGATAAAATATTATTCCTTTTTCTTAACAAATCAATTCACTCGAAAACAAATCTACATTAGTTTTTGTACGACATTTTGTATCATGGCTTGTATGATGTATGCACAAAATTTGATTTTTGAACAACTGGCGTTTTCTTTACATAAACTTAGTCCGTATGAAAGTGCTCTTTCTTTTTATAATACTTTTGGTTTTTTGGATAAAGTATTTTATATTGGTTTAGGTATTTTGATGACACAAATTGGTATGCTAATCGGGCTTCTCTATTTAAAATTCAATAAAAAAATAGTTGTGATAATAGCGGTTATACTGTGGTTTACTTTACCGGTTAGTCTCGAAATTCTCATGTATTTTTTTAAAGAATCAATCGTAATTTTAGTCATTCGCTTAACAGGTTTTCAAAATGGAGCCTTTCATGCATTTAATCTTGTCGAAATTGTATTTGGATTGATTGCGTGTTTTATGTTTATAAATGCAGCTATCAATAAAAAAATAGTGATGAAATAAAGGAGAATAAGTATGAAACTACAGCAATTATTCCTCTTTCAGTTCCTTAAACTATTAAAGATAAGTCTAATAATATCGAGTATATTAAGTGCGCTCGCTTTAATTTCTTATTTTTTAGTAGGATACTACTTACAAGATTTCACAATAGATATTGTGAGTATTTTAGGAATAGGTATTTTTTTTATAGGATACAATGTAGCAACTTATTTTGAGTTTTTGTTGAGAAATCAATATACAAGAAAACAACTCTTTTTCTCAACGCTATTAGTGGCAATAGCCATGATTATGACCATGTCTATACTAGTCGTTGTGAGTGGCTTCCTTTTAAAAAACTTAGGTATCCGTATATATGTAGATGGTGCCGTTTATCATCATACGTACATATTTAGCGGTGTTGTCATTTTAGTTTTTGAAGCATTTTTAATTGCCATGGTGTCTATTTTAATGGGAAGTTTATATGTGAAATTCGGTAACTATTTATTTTATACATTGCTTATCATTAGTTTTGGTATAGGTTTTATTGGTTCTGAAGTGAACTATCATGAAGTGTTGTTAAAATGGATGATAATATTATTTGATATACAACACGGTGTGATGAATGCTATTCATATGACTGTGTTTTTAGTCGGTATGAATGCTTTGTTAATAGCTATTTATTATATAATCAATCGAAAACTACTTATCAGATAAAAAATCCTCACAAAGAGAGTAATCTCCTCTCTTTGTGAGGATTTTCTCATATTTTACGATAAATAAAGTATTTTGGTTTCGTGTTTCTAAAATACTTATGGTATACTATATTTTGTATAACTATCGAAAGGAAGAATTTAATGGCGATTACAGAAAAAGATGTGTACCATGTTGCCAAGCTAGCAAAATTGTCTTTTAAAGAGAATGAAATAGTAGGATTTACTGAAAAATTAAGTAATATCATTGACATGGTTGAACAATTAAACGAAGTCGATACAACAGGTGTACCTGTTACAACACATGGGTATCCCGTTGTAAATGTATTTAGAGAAGATATTGCAGAACAAGGAACCGATAGAACAGAGTTGTTTGAAAATGTTCCACATGGTGCAGATGGGTTCATTAAAGTACCTGCAATGATAGAAGGTGGAGGTGACGCATAATGTTTGAAACATTATATGAGATGCATACAGCTCTAGCCAATAAAGAGATCACATCTGTCGAATTGACAGAACGTGCTTTCGATAGAATTGCACAAGTGGACGGAAAAGTTGAGGCATTTTTAGCGTTAAACAAAGAACAAGCCTTAGAGCAAGCAAAACAAAGTGATGAAAAAGGGTATGATAAAGATAACTTTACCTTGCAAGGCTTACCAATTGGTATTAAAGATAATATCGTTACAAAAGGTTTAAAAACAACGGCAGCAAGTCGTATGCTAGAAGATTTTGTACCAATTTATAATGCGACAGTTATGGAAAAATTAAATCATGCGGGTGCTGTGACAATCGGAAAATTAAATATGGATGAATTTGCCATGGGTGGAAGTACAGAAACATCGTACTTTGCCAAAACAAAAAATCCATATGATTTAACTAAAATTCCTGGTGGTTCTTCTGGTGGTTCTGCAGCGGCGGTTGCCTCTTTAGAAGTACCAGCATCTCTAGGGTCTGATACAGGAGGGAGTATCCGTCAACCAGCAGCATTCACGAACTTGATCGGAATGAAACCAACATATGGACGTGTATCTCGCTATGGTTTAATTGCATTTGCATCAAGTTTAGATCAAATTGGTCCAATGACGCATACGGTTAAAGACAATGCACTTGTTTTACAAACGATTAGTGGAGTAGATAAACATGATTCTACATCGTCTGCTTTATCTGTTCCGGATTTTTCTGAAAAATTAACAACAAGTGTTAAAGGATTACGCATTGCTTTACCAACAGAATATTTACAAGAGGGTATTAGCAAAGAAATTCGTGAAAGTATTTTAAAAGCGGCGGATATATATAGACAATTAGGTGCCATTGTAGAAGAAGTGAGTTTACCGCATTCTAAATATGGTATTCCAGCATATTATATTATTGCTTCATCTGAAGCATCATCTAATTTACAACGTTTTGACGGTATTCGCTATGGGTATCGTTCTGAAAATGTATCTAATTTAGAAGATGTTTATGTCAACAGCCGTTCGGAAGGTTTTGGAACAGAAGTAAAACGTCGTATTATGTTAGGAACATTTTCATTAAGTTCTGGTTATTACGATGCTTACTTTAAAAAAGCAGGTCAGATTAGAACATTGATTAAACAAGACTTTGAAGATGTTTTTGAAAAATACGATGTTATCTTAGGACCAACAACAACGACAACAGCCTTTGGTATTGGAGAGCATTTAGATGATCCTATCGCTATGTACATGGCAGATTTATTAACTGTACCAGTAAACTTAGCGGGTGTTCCAGCTTTATCTATGCCAGCAGGTTTTGATAAAAATGGATTACCAATTGGTATGCAGTTAATTGGTCGTTACTATGATGAAGTAACATTGTATCAAGTGGCACAAGCATTTGAAACAGAAACACAATACTATAAACAAAAACCAGTACTATAAGGAGAGTAAAAAATGAATTTTGAAACAGTAATTGGACTTGAAGTTCATGTTGAATTAAAAACAGATTCTAAAATGTTCTCTCCAACACCGGCTCATTTTGGAGCAGAACCGAATACAAATACAAATGTGGTTGACTGGGGATACCCAGGTGTTTTACCAACATTGAATAAACAAGCAGTAGAATTTGGTATGCGTGCTGCACTAGCATTAAATTGCCAAATATCTCAAGAAACAAAATTTGACCGTAAAAACTATTTTTATCCAGATAATCCAAAGGCTTATCAAATTTCACAGTTCGACTATCCAATAGGACATGATGGTTGGATTGAGATTGATGTAAAAGGTGAAAAGAAAAAAATCCGTATTGAACGTTTGCACTTAGAAGAGGATGCAGGGAAAAACACGCATGGTACAGACGGCTATTCGTACGTAGACTTAAATCGTCAAGGTGTTCCATTGGTGGAAATTGTATCTGAAGCTGATCTACGTTCACCAGAAGAAGCTTATGCTTATTTAGAAGCATTAAGACAAATTATTTTATACACCGGTGTTTCTGATGTAAAAATGGAAGAAGGATCTATGAGATGTGATGCGAATATTTCCATTCGACCTTACGGACAAAAAGAGTTTGGAACAAAGACAGAATTGAAAAACTTAAATTCGTTCAATAATGTACGTAAAGGACTAATTTTTGAAGAAAAACGTCAAGCAAAAGTATTGCGTTCTGGTGGTGTTATTCAACAAGAAACAAGACGTTACGATGAAGCAACAGGAGAAACGGTGCTTATGCGTGTTAAAGAGGGAGCGAGTGATTATCGTTACTTCCCAGAACCAGATTTACCACATCTATCTATTTCAGATGAATGGGTGGAAACGGTACGCCAAAGCATCCCAGAAATGCCTGCAAAACGACGTCAAAGATATGTTGCTGAATATGGATTACCTGAATATGACGCAATGGTCTTAACTTTAACAAAAGAAATGTCAGACTTCTTTGAAGCAACTGTGCAAGAAGGTGCAGATCCAAAACAAGCATCTAACTGGTTAATGGGAGATGTTTCAGCTTATTTAAATACTGCTAAACTAGAATTGTCAACTATTCAACTAACTCCTCAAAACTTAGCTGGAATGATTCAGTTAATTGAAGATGGTACAATTTCTTCTAAATTAGGAAAAACTGTCTTTAAATTACTTGCAGAAAAAGGTGGTAATGCCAAAGAAGTTGTGGAACAAAATGGCTTAGTACAATTAAGTGATCCATCAGTATTGCGTCCTGTTATTCAAAGTATTTTAGATAACAATGCGCAATCTATTGAAGACTTCAAAAATGGTAAAGATAGAGCGGTTGGCTTCCTTGTTGGACAAATTATGAAACAAACAAAAGGAAAAGCGAATCCGACTATTGTGAATACATTATTATTAGAAGAGTTAGGAAAGAGATAAAATGAGTGAACCAGCGATTAAATATCGTTTAATAAAAAAAGAAAAACATACAGGTGCTAGATTAGGAGAAATCATTACACCTCACGGGACGTTTCCAACACCCATGTTCATGCCTGTTGGGACATTAGCGACTGTGAAAAGTATAGCACCAGAAGAACTAAAAGAAATGGGTGCTGGCATCATTCTAAGCAACACATATCATCTATGGTTAAGACCAGGAGAAGATATTGTTGAACAAGCAGGTGGTTTACACAAATTCATGAACTGGAATCAAGGTATTTTAACCGATTCAGGTGGTTTCCAAGTGTTCTCACTAAGTGATATGAGAAAAATCACAGAAGAAGGTGTACACTTTAGAAATCATTTAAACGGTTCTAAAATGTTTTTATCGCCAGAAAAAGCAATCAATATTCAAAATAAACTTGGTCCAGATATTATGATGAGTTTTGATGAATGCCCACCATTTTATGAAAGTCATGACTATGTTGAAAAATCGATTAACCGTACAACAAGATGGGCTGAACGTGGACTGAAAGCCCATGCTAATCCAGATAGACAAGGATTGTTTGGTATTTTGCAAGGTGCCGGTTATAAAGATTTACGTTTACAACATGCAAAAGACATGATAGGACTTGATTTTCCCGGATATTCCATCGGCGGTTTATCCGTAGGTGAATCAAAGCAAGAAATGAATGATGTGTTAGATTACTTAACACCCGTCATGCCTGAAAATAAACCACGTTACTTAATGGGTGTTGGTTCTCCCGACGCATTGATTGACGGTGTCATTCGTGGTGTAGACATGTTCGACTGCGTATTACCAACACGTATCGCAAGAAATGGAACATGCATGACAAGTAAAGGACGCCTAGTTGTCAAAAACGCTGTTTACGAACGTGATTTCAGACCGATTGACGAAAAATGCCAATGTTACACATGTAGAAACTACACAAGAGCGTACGTCCGTCATTTGTTTAAAGCAGATGAAACATTTGGATTACGCCTAACAAGTTATCATAATTTGTATTTCTTGTTAAATTTGATGAAACAAGTAAGACAAGCCATCATGGACGATAATTTGCTTGAATTTAAGCAAGCATTTTTTGAAGAGTATGGACTAAATGTAGAAAACCCTAAAAATTTCTAAAGGAGCATAAAAATGGAAGGATTATTAAATTTTTTACCAATGATTATTATTGTTGGTGGTATGATGTTTTTCATGTCAAGAACACAAAAAAAACGTATGCAAGCAATGCAAGAAATGATGAATTCAATTCAAAAAGGAACTGAAATTGTCACAATCGGTGGTTTACATGGAGTTGTAGAAGAATTAAACGACGATACAGTCGTTCTTGATTGTGAAGGTGTGTATTTAACATTTGAACGCCGTGCGATCGGACGTGTTGTTTCAACCTCAACTGTTTCAGTAGAAGACTTACAACCACGTGATGATGTTGAAGTTGAAGAAGAAACAACGGCAGAGTAAACATGATATTAGAAGAGTGGTTTCAACTAAAAGCTAAACAATTTCACTGTTTAGGATATGACCAAGTGACGTCTACTGACATTGCATCGTTCTTTTTTGAGTTTGCTTGGAAAAGAAAAACACCAAATTTTTATACAGAACAAGTGAATGTCATTGTACGTTTAACACCGAACCAATATTTTGATTTTAGAACAATGCAAATTCAAACGAATCAATCTACCACTTTAGAGGATATTGATTTTTCAGAATTATTTTAAAAAAATCATTAAAAAATATTGAAAATACAATGACGGTTTTATATAATAAGAACAAATAAATCAAATGTGATGTGACTAGTAATTATAGAATCTTTTTCAGAAAGCTAGTGGTTGTTGTGAACTAGTAAAGAGATATAGTGAATCCACACATCAAAACAAAACTTTGAAAACATATTTATATATGACTAAATTGTTTCGCTTGGGACCGTTAAATCCCGTTGAGTGCAAAGTAGATATGACTACTTTGAAACTGGGTGGTACCGCGAAATCAATCCATTTCGTCCCTTGTCTAAGACAACGGACGAAATGGATTTTTTGCATTTTAATCAAAACAACAAAAACGAAAAAGAAAGGAAGAAAAAATATGTTAGATATTAAACAAATTAGAGAAGATGTGACCACTTTTAAAGAGCTAGGGAAAACAAGAGGTGTCGAAGAACAAATTTTTGATACATTGATTGCCTTAGACGAAGAACGTCGCGAACTGATTGTCCAAACAGAAGATTTAAAAAAACATCGTAATGAAGTATCAGAATTGATTGCACAACTAAAACGTAACAAAGAAAATGCTGATGATAAAATCGCTGAAATGAAAGAAGTTGGAGAGAAAATCAAAACGATTGATGAACGATTAGCTGTCATCGAAGAAGAATTAACAGATATGCTCGTACGTATTCCAAACATGCCTCATAGTAGTGTGCCTGTAGGAGCTGATGAACAAGATAATGTGGAAGTACGTCGCTGGGGAACACCGAAAACATTTGGTTTTGAACCAAAAGCCCACTGGGAAGTTGCAGAAAATTTAGGTATTTTAGACTTTGAAAGAGGAGCAAAAGTATCAGGTAGTCGATTTGTATTCTATAAAGGGCTGGGTGCTCGATTAGAACGTGCGTGCTACAACTATATGTTAGACATGCATATTTATGAACAAGGATACACAGAAATGGTAACACCTTACATTGTGAATGCAGCATCAATGTTTGGGACAGGACAATTTCCTAAGTTTAAAGAAGATGTGTTCCAGTTAACAGATGAACGTGATTTGACATTGATTCCAACAGCAGAAGTACCTTTAACAAATTATTATCGTGATGAAATTTTAAAAGAAACACAATTACCAGTGTACTTCACGGCGTTAAGCCCATCATTCCGTTCAGAAGCAGGAAGTGCGGGACGTGATACAAGAGGATTGATTCGCTTGCACCAATTCCATAAAGTTGAAATGGTTAAATTCTCTCATCCAGATACATCATACGATGAATTAGAAAAAATGACAGTTGATGCAGAAGCTATTTTAAAAGGTTTAGAATTACCATACCGTGTATTAGCATTATGCACAGGCGACATGGGATTCTCAGCGGCTAAAACATACGACTTAGAAGTATGGATTCCTGCGCAAGACACATACCGTGAGATTAGTTCATGCTCAAACTGTGGTGATTTCCAAGCACGTCGTGCTAAAATTCGCTTTAGAAACGAAGAAACAGGGAAAGTAGATTACGCTCACACATTAAATGGCTCTGGTCTAGCCGTTGGACGTACTGTAGCTGCTATTTTAGAAAATTACCAAAATGAAGACGGTAGTGTTACAGTACCAAAAGCACTTGTGCAATACATGGGTGGTATTGAAAAAATCGAAAAAATATAAAGGAGTACATAATGAATAAACAAATTGCAACATTTGGTGGGGGATGCTTTTGGTGTATGGTAGAACCTTTTGACACAAGAGCAGGCGTTATATCAGTAGTATCAGGATATGCTGGTGGAGATGTTGAAAACCCAAAATATGAAGATGTTAAACATCAGCTGACCGGGCATGCGGAAGTTGTGCAAATAGAGTTTGATGCCGACATCATGCCTTATGAAACATTATTAGACATTTATTGGCAACTAACAGATCCAACGGATGCCTTTGGACAATTTGTTGATAGAGGAAGTTCTTACAGACCGGTTATTTTTTATCACACACAAGATCAAAAAGAATTGGCTGAACTTTCCAAAAAACAACTAGAAGAAAGTGGACGCTTTGACAAACCGATTGTAACGGCAATCGAACCGTTTAAAAACTTTTATTTAGCAGAAGAGTATCATCAAGATTTTTATAAAAAATCACCTGAACGCTACAAACAATCTCATGAAGAATCCGGGCGAGAAGATTTTATAGAAGCACATTGGAAAAAGTAGATGTACGTCTACTTTTTCTTTTTACATTAGGAGTAAAAAGATAAAAAAGGTAAATTTTTATTGAAAAATATCTGTTTATAAAGAACAAAATATAAATTATAGCAGTTTAAAGTATGTATTTTTCACTTACAAATCACAAGTGGTTAATGGTAACAGAAAAGAGATAAGTGCCAAAAACGTTGATCTGACGGGGGAAATAAAAAAGTTTGAAAAAAAAGAAAAAAAGTTTGAAAAAGGTGTTGACAAAAAAAAGGTGTGTTGGTATGATGTATAAGTCGTCGCAAGGGACGACAAAACGACTGGAAACAGTCGACACAGCC
>NZ_WNJX01000031.1:0-18810 GCF_010892375.1 Granulicatella sp. zg-84
CAATGATTTTTTATGTCGAATGTCACACTCTGATATGTTTTCATGATCAAATGTGATGTTTTTATCCTTTAATTGTAGTAAGATTTCTGTTATATTAGACATAGGCAATTTCTCCTTATTATTTGGTGGTACTTTTAATTTAAGAGAAAATTGCCTTTTTGTCTACATAAAATTAGGGTTGCTGGCTTATGCCATCAACCCTAAAAATTATACAGCCGTTTTTTATTGTATTAGCGAATAGAAACTACCGGTAAAATTTTCTAATTATTTATGAGATAGAGAACTGATTTCAAATTTATAGAAATCCCATCGTTTGTAAGATTCAACATATTCTAAAATTTGTTTTGAAAAAACACTTGATTTTGTTCGTCTGATTTGTAATACAGCAGGTTCCATATCTTTTAACTCTAAAATTGTTTGAACATGTTCAGGTAGATTTAACATAATTTCATTCGTTTCTTTAAAGCGTTGACTTTCCATATCAATGTTAAAGTCATCTTTAAAACGAGTGTAAATAGATGTATAATACTCGTTCATATTTTCTATATCTTTACGAATAAATTTACTGTTGACATACGTTTTTTGGTAAATATATGGCGTGTTATTTGCTGTTCTAACACGTTCGATACAAAAATAATGTTCTTTTGCTGATAAATGTAGCATTTTTAAATAAAAAGGATCGTTTCCTTTTGTAATAGATAAAACAGTGACGGTATCTTCATCTGCCGAGAATTTTTCTATATCAGAAAATTCAACATGTTTTCCTTTTCTTGAACGAGATACAAATGTCCCTTTTCCTTGATAACGCACAACATAGCCGTCTTTTACTAATTCGTTTAAAGCACGAATAATTGTAATCGAGCTGACGTGGTACATTTTTGCCAATTCAGCTTCTGTGTAAAATTTATCTCCATTTTTAAAAATACCGGATTTGATTTGGGTTTCTAGATCTATTTTTATTTGTTGGTATTTAGGTATACTCATATTATTCTCCTTTTTATATTATAATATTATGATAATCCATAATGTGCATATTGACAAATAAAAAAATGAGAATTATTATATTAACATAATGTAGTGTGATGGAGGTGGAACTATGACACGGTTTGAAATTAAAGATACATTCCTTTTGGATGGTAAACCGTTTCATATTTTGTCAGGGGCGATTCACTATTTTAGAGTTCACCCTAAAGATTGGTATCACTCTTTGTATAATTTGAAGGCGCTAGGATTTAATACAGTTGAAACGTATGTTCCTTGGAATCTTCATGAACCTAAAAAAAATGAATATCACTTTGACAATGGATTAGATATTGAAAAGTTTTTGACACTTGCACAGGAAATAGGATTATATGCGATTGTTAGACCGTCTCCTTATATTTGTGCTGAATGGGAATTTGGTGGTTTTCCTGCTTGGTTATTAGAGGAGTCGATACGTATCCGTTCTAGTGATGAACGTTATTTACAGTACGTTTCTAATTATTATGATACGTTATTATCTAAATTAGTACCTCACCAACTCGACAATGGTGGGAATATATTGATGTGTCAGATAGAAAACGAATACGGCTCTTACGGTGAAGATAAAGAGTATTTAAGGGGAATAAAGCAACTAATGCGAGAAAAAGGGATAACAGTTCCTTTATTTACTTCTGATGGCGCATGGAGAGCAACGTTGCGAGCAGGGAGTATGATTGAAGACGATATTTTACCAACGGGTAATTTTGGTTCCAAAGCAGATGAAAATTTTGGGAATTTAAAAGCATTTTTTGAAGAATATGGAAAGACATTCCCATTGATGTGTATGGAATTTTGGGATGGTTGGTTTAATCGTTGGAATGAGCCTGTGATTAGACGCGATCCAGAAGAATTAGCACAAGCCGTTTACGATGTCATGAAACAGGCAAGTATTAACTTATATATGTTCCATGGTGGTACAAACTTTGGGTTTATGAATGGATGTTCTGCCCGTGGACGAAAAGATTTGCCGCAAGTAACATCTTATGATTATGATGCCCTATTAGATGAACAAGGTAATCCGACAGCGAAATATATGGCTGTTTCTAAGATGTTAAAAGAAAAATTTCCACATTTGGTACAAAAAGCACCTCTTGTGAAAGGAACAATGGCTATTTGTGATATTCCGTTGGAGAGCAAAGTAAGTTTATTTAACACGCTTCACTCTATTGCGGATCCGATTTACGCAAAATACCCAAAAACAATGGAAGCTTTAGGACAAAATGTTGGGTACACATTATATCGTACAAAACTTGAACAAGATGCACAAGAAGAACGATATAGAGTGATTGATGCCAGCGATAGAATACAATTTTATTTAAATGGGAAACACATTGTTACACAATATCAGTTTGATGTAGGTGAAGATATTTTAACAAACGTACCAGAAAAAGAAAATCAAATAGATATTCTTGTGGAAAATATGGGACGTGTCAATTACGGGCATAAACTACTGGCGGACACACAGCATAAAGGTATCCGTACAGGTGTGACGGCAGACTTACATTTTCTAACAAATTGGGAGCATTATACATTGCCTTTGGATAATGTGACAGATGTCGATTTTTCAAAAGAGTGGGTAGAAAATCAACCTGCATTTTATAAATATAGTGTTGAAATAGAAGATCCACTGGATACTTTTGTTGATATGACAGGATTTGGAAAGGGGGCTGTATTTATTAACGGCTATCATATCGGACGTTTTTGGGAAGTTGGGCCAATCATGAGTTTATATGCACCAAGTGGTGTATGGAAACAAGGAAAAAATGATATTGTGGTGTTTGAAACAGAAGGTGTTTATCAATCGAATATTTGTTTATCACATCAACCAATTATAAAAAATTGATGAAAATTTTGATTTTTTTATTGAAAACGATTGCTGTTTTTGAAAAAAGTGGTAAAATAAGAGTGTGAAAACAATATGTTCATATATTAAGGAGGAGAAAATATGGCTATCGTTGCATGTCGTATTGACGGCCGTTTAATCCACGGTCAAGTAGCAAATTTATGGTCAACAAAACTTAATATTTCACGTATTATGGTTATTGATGATGAAGTTGCTGAAAACGCTATTGAAAAAAGCGGTCTAAAATTAGCAACACCACCTGGTGTTAAATTGAGTGTGCTGCCTATTGAAAAGGCTGCCAATAATATTCTAGAGGGAAAATATGACTCTCAACGTTTATTGATTGTAGCACGCAAACCAGACAGATTCCTACGTTTAGTAGAAGCAGGTGTGACAATTCCAGAATTAAATGTTGGTAATATGTCACAAACACCTGAAACTAAACCAGTAACACGAACAATTCATGTTGTAGATGCTGACATCGAAGCATTTGGAAAATTGAATGAGAAAGGAGTTAAATTAGTCGCACAAATGGTTCCAAGTGATCCGGTGGAAGATTTTATGAAATTATTAAATAAATAAGTAAGTATATTTTTATTAGGAGGAATTATTTATGATTCATTGGTGGCAAATATTATTACTAACTTTATATGCTGCATATCAAATTTTAGATGAATTAACAATCGTATCATCAGCTGGGTCACCAGTTTTTGCAGGTTGTGTAGCAGGGTTAGTTATGGGAGATTTACAAACAGGTCTATTTATTGGTGGTAGCTTACAATTAGTTGTTCTAGGTGTTGGAACATTCGGTGGGGCTTCACGTATTGATGCTAACTCAGGAGCAGTTTTAGCAACAGCATTCTCAGTAGCATTCAAAATTGACCCACAACAAGCAATCGCAACTATTGCGGTACCAGTAGCAACATTACTTATCCAATTTGACGTGTTAGGTCGTTTCTTAACAACATTCTTCCAACACAAAATTGATAGAGATATTGAAAACTTCAACTATAAAGCAATTGAACGTGACTACCTATTAGGTGCTTTCCCTTGGGCATTATCACGTGCATTACCAGTATTCTTTGCATTAGCTTTAGGTCAAGGTGCTGTTCAAGGTATCATTGACTTTATTAACACAAATATTCCTTGGTTAGCAACTGGTTTAACAGTAGCCGGTGGTGCTTTACCTGGTGTCGGTTTTGCTATCTTATTACGTTACTTACCAGTGAAAAAACACTTCCCTTATTTAATTTTAGGGTTTGTGTTAACAGCAATGTTAAGCGTACTATTTGCTTCAGTACAAACATTAGGTGGAGCTGTAGCAGGATTGTCTAAAGAATTTACTGGTGTATTCCAAGGTTTACCAGTTTTAGGTGTTGCTTTAATTGGTTTTGCTTTAGCATCTATTCATTTCAAAAATAGTTTTAATGTTCCATCAGGAGCAGTAGCAAGTTCAGCAGCGGAAGGAGAAGTTGACGATGACGAAATCTAATTACAAATTAACAAAAGAAGATTTTAATCAAATTAACCGTCGTAGTTTATTTACATATCAATGGGGTTGGAACTATGAACGTATGCAAGCGTCAAGCTATCTATACATGATTTTACCTCAATTACGTAAAATGTACGGTGACGGAACACCAGAATTGAAAACAATGATGAAAACTCATTCTCAATTCTTCAATACATCTCCATTCTTCCATACAATTATTGCAGGTATTGACTTAGCTTTAGAAGAAGAACAAGGTGTAGACTCAGCAGAAGCTGTTTCAGGTATTAAAACTGGTTTAATGGGACCATTCGCTTCTATTGGGGATGCAATTTTCGGTTCAACAATTCCAGCTATCTTTGGTGCGATTGCTGCCAATATGGCTGTACAAGAAGTTGGCGGTAAAAACAACGGAACACCATTTGGTATCCTAATCTGGATTTTAGCAAATATTGCAATTATGTTCTTCCGTTGGAAACAATTAGAGTTTGCCCACAAAGAAGGGGTTTCTCTAGTAACAACAATGCAAGCTCGTTTAGCAGCTTTAACAGATGCGGCAACATTATTAGGGGTATTCATGGTTGGTGCCTTAGTTGCAACAATGGTAAACATTAAATTCGTTGCTGTACCAGAAGTATTTGGTGTTAAAATCAATATTCAAAATACTCTAGATTCTATTTTCCCTAAATTAGTACCACTTGCTGTAACAGGTTTTGTATACTGGTTATTAGGTAAAAAAGGTATGACATCAACTAAAGCAATCTTTATTGTTATCGCGTTGATTGTTGCTTTAGCTGGTTTAGGTCATCTAGTAAATATGCCAATTATTGCAAAATAGAAAAGAGAAAATTATGTCAAAACATTTAATCTTAATTAGTCATGGTGTCTTTTGTGAAGCACTAAAGGCAAGTACAGAAATGATTATGGGACCGCAAGATTATATTCATGCTATTCCATTATTACCGTCAGAAGGTCCTGAAGATTTTCAACAAAAATTTGAAGCATTAACAGACGGATTAGAAGAATACACTGTATTTGCTGATTTAATGGGTGGAACGCCTTGTAATGTGGCGTCACGCTTATTGATGTCAGGTGCAAAATCATTTGATTTATATGCAGGTATGAGCATGCCAATGGTTATTGGTTTTATCAATAGTGTTCTCGTTGGACAAGAAACAGATCTTATCGCAAACACAAAAGAAAACATTTGTTATGTCAATGCTTTATTACAAACAGATGACGATGATGATGAGTAATATGTTAAAAACGCTAGTGTGTCAAACACTAGCGTTTTTTGTTCTATAATAAATCGTGTTGGTGGGAATAATCCACCAACACGATTTGACGAAGAGCCTGCTTTTTTGAGTGTATGTGAAATGGTGTCGGTGACTAAAAATGAAGCAACTTTATCAATAGATAATGAGTTTTTTTCTTTTTAAATAACCGATTCACAATGAGTATTTTAGCTCTTAAATTATAAAAGTTGGGCTCTATAATATTTAGTTGCATATCAAATCGTATCAATAACCGATTATTATAATAACTATTGTCATCAATAAATAATACTAAATTTCAATATACAATAAAAAAGTAGGGGGGTCATTCAAAAAAGAAATTCTAATTAGACTATTTTACTAAAAACAATGTTTAGACGATGTGTCTTAAGCGTGTATCATCATTCTAAAAAGATGAGGTTTAGTAAAGAACAAAATAGCTAGGCATCAATCTGTTTGTATAGATTGATGCCTAGCTATTTGTTTTTTAATATCAGATAGAAAAATACCATAGCTAAAAAATAAATTTTTATAATTATATTCTAAAGTAATAATGTCCTATCAGTAAGAGTATGAAAGATGATTATTTTTGATATATGACATATATTAACTTTTGTTCTAAAATGTTTTTGACCGAGTATTTTATACCACTTATATGCTGATTTATACCACTTGTCGTGAAAATATATCTTTTTTAACAAGGAAAAGATATACTTTTTATAAAGAAATGAGGGATTATTATGGTCATACGCATTGAAATTATATATGATATAAATACACAGGAAGAAAACGATGCGAAAGGAGAGAGTATGGTTGAGGGTAATTATAGAGTTGGATGAATTACTTCAAGATATTGAAGTCATTATCAAGGCACCGGCATTTGATGAACGGCTTGCTAATTTACAAAGAGCTATTGAGATGAGTGCAAAGCGTTCTTTAAATTTTGTGTTTTATAAAGAAAATAGCGAATATTATATACCAATTTCAGATATACTATTTTTTGAAACGCAAGGAAATGTTGTGTGTGCACATACAGAGAGGGATACGTATACAATCAAATTAAAATTATACGAGATAGAATCAAATATGCCGATTGAGTTTGTGCGTATTTCCAAGTCGACTATTGTCAACACCAAAAAGATTTATGCATTGGATAAGTCTTTTTCTGGAACGAGTACGATTTCTTTTTATAAGACACATAAACAAGTGCATGTGTCTAGACATTACTATAAAACATTAAAAGATAGATTAAATGAAACGAGGTAAAACAATGAAAAAACAATTATGGGGTTTGGGTTTTCTATTCTTATCGGTATTAGTAATATTGCATTATTTTAAAGTGGTACCAAATATACCGTTGATGCTTATTATTGTAACGGTGTTTTTATTAAATTGGCTGATTAAAAGTATTATGGGACGTAATTTATTTGGTGTGTTCACTTCTTGTGTTGCAGGATTTTTGTTCTACAATCATGAATTTAAATTTGTAGATATACCATATTGGACAGTTATACTATCAGCTGTTTTAGCTTACGTTGGTATCACGATGATTTTTGAGCAGTATAAACCAAAAAAAGTGTATTATCATGCGAAATTTCAAAATGAATCTATTATTGACGGTGATGATTTTGAAGAAGTAAGAGATGGTATGTATGATGAAAAAGCACATTCAGTTAGTCGTACATCTTTTTCAAGTAGTACAAAATATGTGCATACGAATAACGTAGACGGTATGTCCTTTAGTTGTTCATTTGGAGAAAGTAAAGTGTTTTTTGATGATGCAAAAATACGAGATAGCCAAGCACAAATACATGTGACTGTGTCCTTTGGAGAAATGACTTTATTTATTCCAAAAAATTGGCAAGTCATCAATAATGTGACAGTTTTTCTAGGAGAAGTTACCCAAGCACAAAATATTCTTGCCTATGAAAAAACACTTATGATAGATGGTAATGTTCAATTCGGAGAGTTAAATATTGTTTATATTTAGAAATATTTTGAGTGATGACAAGATGTCGTCACTCTTTTTAGTTGATATGAATATTTTGTATATTAGAGATATATGAAGAAATAAGATTTGCCAATATTATAGAAAACAACAACCCCGTAGCCACAATTGGCTACGGGGTTGTTGTTAAACATACTAAATTATCCGTTACAGCAAGCACATCCGCTGCATTCTTTTTTCATGTCGATAACCATACGTCCTTGAATTGTTCCGTTTTCCATTTCTTCAAAGACATCGTTTACTTCGTCTAAAGCACGTGTTTGAACGACTGGTACGACTTTACCTTCTGCACCGAATTGGAATGCTTCTTCCAAGTCTTTACGTGTACCAACTAGAGAACCGATAACTTCGATACCGTCTAAAACAGCTTTAACGATTGGTAAGTCCATTGTTTCTGAAGGTAAACCAACAGCAACAACTTTACCTGCTGCACGTACACAGTTAATAGCGTCGTTGAATGCTACTTTAGAAACGGCTGTTACAACAGCTGAGTGAGCACCGCCAACTTTTTCTTGAATATATGCAGCTGTGTCGCTAATTTCTTTTGCATTCAAAGCAATATCAGCACCTACTTCTAAAGCTAAATCCAATTTGTCTTGATTAACATCAATCGCAATAACATGAGCGTTGAAAACATGTTTAGCGTATTGGATAGCTAAGTTTCCTAAACCTCCACAACCGTAAATCGCAATCCATTGACCAGGTTTTGCATCAGCAACTTTAATTGCTTTGTAAGTTGTAACACCTGCACATGTGATAGAACTTGCTTGTGCTGGGTCTAATCCTTCAGGAACTTTAACAGCATAATCAGCTGTTACTAAACATTGTTCAGCCATACCACCGTCAACACTGTATCCTGCATTTTTTACTTTACGACATAATGTTTCACGTCCTGTTGTACAGTATTCACAACTACCACAACCTTCAAAGAACCATGCAATACTAACACGATCTCCAACTTTCAAGCTAGTAACACCTGGACCAATTTCAGAAACGATACCAATTCCTTCATGACCTAAAACACGACCAGGTACTTGACCAAAATCGCCATGTGCTACGTGTAAATCTGTATGACACACACCACAGTATTCCACATCAACCAATGCTTCTCCGTAACCTACTTTTGGTGTTTCTTTTTCAACGATCTCCACACGACCATTACTTTCTTTTGTGACAACTGCTGCTCTCATATAAACACTCCTTCTTATTAGTGATTTTATTCACATTTGAGAAATTACTCAAATGTTTATTACAAACCTATTATATACCAATGTTTTAAAGAAATAAAGTAGTTTGTTTATTTTATTTACATTTAAAATTTTTAATAAAAAGTCCTAATTTGTGATAAAAATCACATATCGTAATTATTTTGATATAAGCAAACCCCGATACAAAAATATCGGGGGCTTACTTATTATTCTTTATTTAATAATGCATATAGTGTGTTAATTTGATCTTGCAGTCGTTTGCCAACAGTTGTATCTCGGACACGTTTTCTTTCGAGTACACGGTCGACAATACGTTTTGTAGATAAAACATCCGTTTCTTCTCTTAAAGCCACTTCTTTTGTGTCAAAATGTTTATGCGTGATAAGCTGCATGCCATAAGAATTATATAAAAGAGTATAACCGTGGATACCTGTTGTTTTATGGTAAGGTAGAGAAAAACCACCGTCAATCACAATCATTTTACCATTTGCTTTAATTGGACATTCGCCTTTGATTTCTTTAACTGGTGTATGACCGTTAATGATGTGCCCATCTTTTGTAGGTACACCGAACTCTTTTAAAATCATTTTGACTGTTTCTAAGTTTTCACGTGCAGAGTAGTATTTATTTTTATTTTCTGCATGTGTTTCTTTGTCTTGGATAAAATATCTTTCAAATGTTTTCATGACATCTTTACCAAATAAAGAAGAATATTTTCCGGTCCATAAATACCACATCATATCCGTTGAGAAATCATCTTGTATGTGTGGATGAGCAGCACTATACCGTACATAGCTTTCAAATTTATCAAAAAGAGCTTTACCATGGTATTTTTGATTTTCCAATGTCAACGAAGCAAATTGTTCATTTTCTGTTAGGGGCACACAACCGTGGTAGAGTAGATTTCCGTTGTAAAGAGTGTATAGACTTCCAACCTCTAGTAAAAAATCCATATGGCGTTTTAGTTTTTCGCTGTTTTGGAATGAACGATTTAATTTCGCTAAAATATGACGTTCTTCATCGGTTAAGGCTTCGGGGTCATTGTCATTCAGCATAGATGTATCAAAATATTGTAATGGATATTCTTTTCCGTCCAATGTAATGGTATTGTGTTTTGTGTCAATTTGTGTTAGAAGACGGCGATTTGCCATATCAAATTCAGGACGACGTTTAATGATTTGACTTTCTAGTTTAAATTGTAAAAACGTAATGGCTTGATGTAATTTAGAAATTTGTTTTGCTTCTTCTTCCCCAAGTGTTTGGTTGGGTAGTAATTTAGGTCTAAAGTTAGGGAAGTCTTTATAATATTTTTCTGCGTATGTAAATAAAGGACGTAGATTTATACCGTAACTATCTTCAATAATGCTTAAATTATTGTATCTAGCACAAATACGAATAACATTTGCCATACACACAAGCGAGCCAGAAACGGCACCAAGCCATAAAATATCATGGTTTCCCCACTGGATATCGACAGAATGATAGTGCATGAGTGTTTCCATAATTTCATCGGGAGCAGGGCCGCGATCGTAAATATCACCAACGACGTGCAAATGGTCGACAATCAGTTGTTGCATTACATAGGACAGAGCAATAATTAAGTCATCTGCTTGTTCTAACGCAATCAAATTGTCAACAATGGCACTATAATATTTCTGTTTATCTCCTCCTACATTACTTTTATAAAGTAGTTCTTCGATAATATAAACAAATCGACTAGGTAATGCTTTTCTTACTTTTGAACGTGTATACTTACTCGCAACAAATTCTAAAAATTCGATCAAACGATAAATTGTAACCGCATACCAGTTTTTCAAAAGAGAATCTTCCATACTGTCTTGAATGAGGCTTAATTTTTCTTCTGGATAAACAATCAATGTTGTCAGCTGTGAAATATCCGAAGTGGTCAGTCGCCCACCAAATAAATCATTTAATTTCGCACGTACATTTCCCGATGCGTTTCTCAAAATATATTGAAAAGCAAAATATTCTCCATGGACGTCGCTTACAAAATGTTCCGTCCCTTTTGGTAAATTTAAAATAGCTTCTAAATTAATAATTTCGGTAATAATGTCCTCATTTGAAAGCGTCGCTGTCATTGTTTTGTCCTCTTCGTATATGATAGATTTTGTATACACTAATGGTAACAATGTGAAGGAGATGTGTCAATTAAAAAGTAAAACGCTGTCATTTTTTTGAACTTAAATTTTTTTATAAATTTATTAGAAAATATTCACGACAAATAAAATGAAAAAGTAATAGAGGATAAAAGGGGTGAGAAACTTGTTGTTATAATAAGGTTTTATAAAAAATAAAAGTCGAACGAAGTGGAATATATCTTATGTTTTATAAAGAAAAAATATGTATAATATAAATTTTTAATAAAATTTGAATAAAATAATTTTAAGATTTCTATTGACAACAATACTCAAGATGATAAAATAACATCTGTTAGTCGACGTAGCAGCGATGCCTCCCAAACCCGAAAAACTCGGGGGGGGGGTATTTTTAGTGGTTTATTTTATTAAAGAAAGAGGGTAGAAATGTAGATGTGAAAACTGTAAAGAAAAAATGGTTGATTTGGTTTACAGTTCTGTTATTAGTTGTACAATCGACAAATTTGTACTATTCAGGGACATTATTTGCCGAAGAACAGCAAACAGAACAAGATAATTCCAATATAGCTGGAAATCTTAGTAGTGAATACGATGTCGATACGGTGGATCAAACATTACAAGCAACTATCTATCAAGATGCTAGTTATCAAGAATTGGCAGAAGAAGTTAGTGCTATTACATTGAGTGGGAAAATGCCACAAGGTGCGACTGTCAAAGCATATCCTGCTGAAGTACCGACAGGGGCTGAAACAGTTTTGTTTGCTTATGACATTACGATTTATGATACAAATGGGCGTGTTTTTAATCCAAAAGAGTCTGATAGTATTCAAGTAAGTGTGTCAAACCCCGTTCTTGAAAATGCTTCGAATATTAAGATTTATCACGTTGAAGGGGATACTCAACAAAAGGAGGAAGTGATACCAAAAGAAACGCAAGATGATACCGTTACTTTTGACGCAAAAAGTTTCTCTGTTTACATAGGAACGGGATTAAGTAGTCATAAAGTTCATACGTATCGTTTTTATGATGAACAAGGGCAAGAGTTATATGTTCGTAGACTATCTACTGGAGAAAAACTAAGCAAGCCACCAACAGTATACAAAGATGGGTATGTGTTTACAGGTTGGTATACTGCTCAAACAGGTGGAACAAAGTTTGAGGATAATAAATTTACAGTAGAAGGTCCATTGAGAAACGACCAAGAAACTAAACTATATGCACGATATCAAAAAGCGTATTTTGTACGGTACTTATCTAAATCACAACAAGGTGCACCAGCGTGGTTTACACAAAAATATCCACGTTCAGACGGTAATGATGTATTAGATTTTAAAAATATTCCTTTTGTAGCAGATGATGGAAAAGTGTTGACAGGTTGGTCGAGAACATTAGATGGACGTACACCGGTTGCTGAGGGTACACCTGTGACGTCGGATATGGATCTTTATCCAATTATACAACCGGCCCGCTGGATTTATTTTGAGACAAATGGAGCAGAGTCACTTTCTCCAGTTTATGTTTTAGCCAATCAACAAAATAAAACCAAAAAACCAGCAGATCCAGTTAGAAAAGGGTACACATTTGCAGGGTGGTTTGCGGATAAAGAATTAAAAGTCCCATTTAACTGGGATGCTAGACCGCAACGTGATACAACGATTTATGCTAAATGGACACCAAGTAAAACAAGTTATACGATTGTTTATTGGAAACAAAAAGTAACACATCCCCTTGGGCAAGCTGATCCGACTCATGATGACTATGATTATTGGAAGAGTACAGTTGTATCTAATGTCGATACGGGCAGTGCGACACCTACATCTATTGCTCCAGAGAATGAGCAAGGATTTGGATTTTCTTATGCTGAAAGAAGTCATGATACAGTAAAAGGTGACGGATCAACCATTATCAATGTTTATTATGACCGAAAGGTAGTAACGGTTCGTTATTACGAAGGAGAGAGAAGTGAAAAACCATTCCGTACATCAGTCGGACTTTGGGAGTCACCGATTACTGATTTTCCTGAATTAACGAATGGGACACCGCACTTTACATTTGATACAGGGAGAAGACGGTCTGATGTTACTATTACAACAACCTATTGGCCAGATTTTAGATTTGAGGAGCGACATATGATAGCTCCTGCTAATTATACCGTTCATTTAAGATATACCTCTCTTATAGATAACAGAAATGCTTATACAATTTATTGGTATGTTCAAGAACCTGATGGTTCATATCGTTTGGTGCATGGACAAAAAGCTGAACTAAGTGGAACGGCCTTTACATTAACCAATAAATTTAGAGGATATGAAATTGTATCTGCTTCAGATCATAATGCAAATAGATTTTTTCCTGCAACAGAGGGAAGTCGACTTGCACCAAAGAGAATAGGTTATGATGTTCGTTTAGATAGAAAACGGTACACTATTGATTATAAGTATGGGAATGCGACAACAGTTGGGAATAAAACAGGTATTCCTTATGGTACAACATTAGATGCCTCTTATAACTTAAATGAACCTAGTAGACCGGCAAATATTCCGTCACATTACGTTTGGAAAGGGTGGGCATTAGACCCAGCTGGTTCTAAATTTATAAAATTTGATGGTTCTTATAAAATGGATGCAAGTAATTTAGTGTTATATGCGATTTGGAAACCGGTTGATGTGACTGTAACTTTTGATAGCAATGGTGGTTCACCTGTTCCAAGTCAGCCACTTGCGTCAGGAGACAGTGCGCAAAAACCAACAGACCCAACACGACCAAATTATCGGTTTGCCGGTTGGAAACTAAATGGTAATTTGTATAGTTTCAATTCAGAAGTGAATAGAAATATTACCTTGGTTGCACAATGGATACCGACAACGGTTGCTAATTTGTATTATCATCCAAATACGGCAACTGGAGAAATAAAAAAAGCAACAAATTCGGATTTTCCAGATGTTGACGGTAAAGTTGAGAAAATAGAAACGAACTGGGGCTGGAGAGCACCGGCTACGTCAGACGGTTTTGTTAGTTGGAATACGAAAGCTGATGGGACAGGGACGACTTATTATCCGGGAGATGCTATTCCATTACCTGCTGGGGATGCACATTTGTATGCACAGTGGTCAGAAAACAGAAAAGTAGATGTGACCTATCATTTTAATTATCCATCACTTTATTCAAGACAACAGCCAAATCCTTTAGTTCAACAATTTGAGGCGAATGATGATAATGCAAAAATTGGTGGAAATAATTCAGCTAAATTCTTTGGGAATAAATTAACTTTAGCAGGATATAAATTCTTAGGGTGGTCTACTCAACCGACAGGGAATACTGAATTCGCTCAAACTGGAGACAAGTTTCATGTCGATACGTTAAACAAAGAAAGCGAAAATGCTTTGTATGCGCGTTGGCAACGTGAAGCGCTGATTACCGTGAAAAAAGAAGTTGATGGTAATCAGATTGATAATAATACACCTAATAGAGAATTTACTTTTCACTATAAAATCCATCTACCTGGTTCCGTATTTGAATCTCGGAGTAGTATAAACGGAAGTTTTACGCTTCGTCCGGGTGAAACAAAAACTTTAGAACAAATAACGGCAGATCAACCAGATCCAAACAAACGTTTTACTGTTTTACCAGAGGGTGCCGGTATTCGAATTGCAGAAGTAAAGAATGATCATGTTCAAGATGTCGAAACATGGAAATTTGCATTGAATAATCCAAACGTAATGGAGAAAAAACTATTAGGTAGTTTAGCGGATAGAAATGGAGTAAAAATCTGGGAGTATGAAGTGGGTGAAACGAGTGATAATGCTCATGTCGTCTTTAAAAATACGAAGATTGCTTCTCCACCTACAGGACTATTTTTTGATAGTGTCCCTGCAATGCTATTAAGTGGATTTGCACTCATAGCTATTTTATATATCGTACTTTTCCAAAAAAGAGGTAGACACTATGACGATTAAGAGTGAAACAGAATTACTTGCCTTTTTCAAAAAATTAAAATTCAAAAAGAAATTCTTTTTCGGTGTAGATGAAAAGGATGTTTGGAGAAAATTAGCTAACTTGCAACAAGAGTATCAAACATTAATCGCAATACACGATGCAAAGTATGAGGCCTTACTGGCAGAGCGTGATAATCTCATCAATGCTAGAAGGAGTCATCATGATGAAAAAAAGGAAATCTATTAAAGAACAAACTGTTGAGGATATTATTAAGCAACGTTTAAAGAGATTGCGTGATAAAGAGGACATTAGTCGATTTTTTAAACATCTTATTCTATTGCTAGGGAGTGTGTATCTCCTCTTTGGTTTTGTTTTTGGGCTGAGTTCAGTTCCAAATGATGAAATGATGCCTCGTATGAGTGCGGGAGATATATTCTTATATTATCGCTTAGAAAAGAGTGTGCGTAGTGGCGACGTCATTTACTTTGAAAAAGATGGCGAACATTATTTAGGACGTGTTATTGCAACAGTTGGTGAAAAGGTAGAGATTACAAGAGATAATTATGTGAAAGTAAACGATAGTTTGTTGACAGAAAGCTATATTTATCAAACAACAGCTCAATATGATTCTCGTGTGACATATCCACTTCAGTTATCGAATGAAGAAGTGTTTGTTCTTGCAGATTATCGTGAGGGTGGCAAAGATAGTCGTTATTTTGGACCAGTCAACATTCACATGATAAAAGGAAAAGTTATTACTATTTTAAGAAAATCTAATATTTAAATGAGGAGAAAGATATAACTATGAAAAATATCAAAAAATTTGCCGTGTCAGCTTTAGCTTTAAGTTTATTAGCATCAAATGTTCCAAGTGTGGCTCGTGCGGAAGAAAATGCAGCTGTGCCAAAGCACCTAGAGTTCCAAAAATGGGTACGTAAAGAAAGAGGTGTTTACGGTCCGGCAACAGACTTTACCTTTACAATCGAATCAGGTGAAGCTGCGAATGCAAATGATCAAAACAATGCTGTTTTAGCAGGACCTGAGGGTGGGGTTACTTTTGAAAAAGATACAATTAGCTTAAAACCTGAAGTAGAATCATCATTAGAAAAAAACGTGATTTATTCAGCAGAGAAAGCAAAATTAAAAATTAATAATGATAAATTTAAAGCTCCAGGTGTATACCGTTATGTAATTAGTGAAACAGTAGGTAACTACGCAGGTATGAATTATCGTACAGATAAAAAATATTTTGATGTGTATGTAAAAAATGGTGCAAATGGTACTATGGAAGTGTACGCTTATACATTTGTTAACAAAGATAATAACAAAGTAAAAGATGCACTTGGTGGCGCATTTATCAATGACTATGGTGTGAATCCTACTGACACTCCGCCAATCGTACCAACTCTAGATAACCCAAACCCAAACAATAATCCAGACCCAGAACCAAATCAAAATAACGATCCTAAAAAAGTGTTAAGCAAATTAAAAGTTAAAAAAGAAGTTCGTGGTAACCAAGGGGACAAACAAAAAGAATTTACGTTCAAATTAAAAGTTGTCGGTGATGACGGTGAAAAATATAATGTGAAATTCAGTGATAACCGTGATGCAGTTCAACTTGTAAGTGGCGGTTCAGAAGTAAGTATTAAATTAAAACATGACCAATATGCAGAAATCACTGGTTTATCATCAAATGATAAAGTGACTATCACAGAGGAATCATACACTAATGATGGATATACAACAAAATATAAACTTAGTGAAAACGTAGTTGATGAAATTGTAGGTAGTGCTGTTGCAGATAAAACAATATCTGCGAATGATACAGTGTTATTCATTAACGAAAAAGAAATCACAACACCAACAGGTTTATTACTTGAATATGGTCCATATGTGTTATTAGTAACGGCAGCAGCTGGTATGCTTATCTTCAGCTTACGTAGACGTTCAGAAGAAGAATAATTAGGAAATAATTCATGGAACAAGCTGCTATATTTGCACGAGCGGGGAATCGAGTGATTCAAAAGTGTTTCTTGTTCTTAGCCATTCTTATGTTACTTTTTGGTAGCTATTGTCTTTGGGATAATATGAGAATTAGCCAAGGTGCCTTTGTATCTAAAGATTTATTGGCGTATAAACCACATCAGGATAGTCCATTATCCTTAGTGGATTTACAAAAAATCAACGCTGACGTGTGTGGTTGGCTAACCATTGATGATACGCATATTGATTATCCACTTGTTATTGGAAAAACAACATTAGAGTATATTAACAAAGATGTTTATGGAAATTTTTCCTTATCTGGTGCTATCTTTTTAGATTCTCAAAATAGTCGAGATTTTACTGATCCATATACGGTTATTTATGGGCATCACATGAGCAATAGAGCGATGTTTGGTGATTTAGAAAATTTCTTAGAAAAAGATTTTTTTGATAAACATCAAACAGGGACATTGTCAGCACTTGAAAAAGAATTCCGTGTGAGTATTTTTGCGACAATGAGAACAGTAGCTTCTGATGAAATTGTCTATAATGTGACAAGCCGAGATGCTATGAAAGTTTTTGAGCACGTTAAAAAGAACGCTGTGCATTATCGAGAAATTGGTATTCAACCAACAGATCAGTTGATTTGTTTATCAACTTGTTCGGATACCACAACAAACGGACGTATTTTGGTATTTGGGCGAATCAGTTTGAAATAATTAGTCAGAAAGGAGTTAGATATAAACATGAAGAAAATTATTACTTATTTCGTAACCATTATCATGTTATTTGCTCTGGTGGATAAAGTGGACGCTTTTGCCGAGTCTGCCGGCTACGAAATGAATATTCCTGCGACTATTCAGATAGATGATCATACCAATTACTATAAAGAAACGGTTTTTAAAGCTGTCCTAACATCTGAGGACGGTACAGAAAAAGAACTTGACGTTAAAGCGAATACGACAGCTTACTTTAAAGGATTTACGTATACAAGAGTCGGTGACTATACGTATACGGTAAAACAAAAAGTAGGAGATAATCCATTGATTGACTATGATTCAAGTGAGTATACCGTCTTGGTACGCGTATTGAATGATGTTGGGAATGGATTAACAGCTAAAATTATTGCTGTTAAATCTGGTGAAACTGCCAAAAGTGATATTGTGTTTCACAATAACATAAAATCGGTATTTCCACCTAACAAAAAGGATGAAACAACGACAACGGTGTTAACAAAAGCATCTACGGTATTTCTTCCTTTCACAGGTGAACAACAGATTTCTATCGCTGTTGGCGTAGGAGTTTTAGCATTGGGACTTTTCCTTATTGCTTGGAAAAAAAGACGTAGGGATGATAAAGAAGAATAATGAGTGACAGACGGACATTTTGAGATGTCCGTTTGTTTTTGATTTCAGGCTCTATGTCAAATAGGGTTGATGACTCATAAAAGGTAGTGATGTCACAAATGTTACGTCACTATCTTTTTATTTTAAGTCACAAAGTGATGTACGGCTCACCGAAATGTATACGATACATGTCTCTTCCCCTACGTTGTGCGGGGAAGGAGTTATTCGTACGTCACTTTTGACTTAAACTATTAAGCAACTAGTGAAGTAGATGGTACGGTATATGGTACATATAACTTACACATGAATAAAATACGATTTCTAAAATGTGAAAAGTTACGATAACCATAGGCATTTCTCTTAAGTACCTTAATTTTATGATTGATTCCTTCAAGTGCACCGTTAGTCAAATGATGGTAGATAAAGGTGTTTTTAATATAGGGTAAATACCCTTTGAACGTTCTTAATACTCTACGTAAACCAGGAGAAATAGCTTCCTGTTTAGCCCATATGAGTATTTCTTCAAATCGGTCAAAATCTCTATTATGTAAAGCATCTCTTAATTGATGAACGACATCGTATGTGG
>NZ_WNJX01000032.1:0-18084 GCF_010892375.1 Granulicatella sp. zg-84
ACTTCTATTAGAGAATTAACTTATGAAATTCCTGTATTGAAAGATGAACAAAGGAAAATTGCAGATTTATTTAATCAACTCGACAACCTCATCGCCTTTCACCAGCGTAAACTTAATAAGTTAAAAACGTTAAAAAAGGCTCATTTATCAGAAATGTTTCCCGCTGAAGGAGAGCGTGTGCCAAAACGTCGTTTTTCTGGTTTTTTTGACGATTGGGAACAGCAGAAGTTGGGGGAGATAGGAACAACTTATTCTGGGTTGTCTGGTAAAACAAAAGAAGATTTTGGACACGGTAAAGCTTGTTTTATACCTTATATGAATATTTTTTCTAATCCCATTATCGATTTAAATGATATAGAGTATGTTGAAATTGATGAAAAACAAAATGAAGTAAAAGCAGGAGATGTATTTTTTACAACATCTTCAGAGATACCTGAGGAAGTTGGTATGACCTCTGTGATAATTGAAAATAAGCCAAACACTTATCTTAATAGCTTTTGTTTTGGCTATCGCCCAATTAAATCAATAGATAATTATTATTTAACATATATGCTACGTTCTAAATCTGTAAGAAAATCGATTGCCTTTTTAGCACAAGGAATTTCAAGATATAATATTTCAAAAAATAAGGTTATGGGAATTGAAGTACCGTTGACTACAACAAATGAACAACAGCGAATAGGGGCATTTTTCCGAGATCTCGACCACCTCATCGCCCTTCATCAGCGTAAATTAGAAAAGTTAAAAAATTTAAAAAAAGCTTATTTAAACGAGCTATTTGTTTGATACCAACGTGTGTATATCGTGTTATTTAGTACTGGAAAGGAGATAGATGAAATTGACAGATAAAAATGGTTCTGAACGAGAGTTTCAAAATAAATTTGTAGAAGAACTAAAAAAATATAGATGGCAAGCACCGGACAAATTGAATGGAAATTTGCATAAAGTTACTGTTGATGATTTAATAAACAATTGGCGTGAGGAACTTAATCGAATAAATGTAGATGTGTTAGAAGGTGTTGCCCTAACAGATGCAGAGTTTGAACAAATTATGTCCAAAGTCAATCAAATCTCTAATAGTTATGAAGCTGCAAAAATTCTTTCTATGGAAGGTTCAATAGGAAAGATTGACGGCATTTATCGTGATAAGCATCCAGATGTTACTAAAAAGCAAATTACATTGACGATATTAAAGAAAGCACAAGTAAGCGGAGGTGATTCTAGTTATCAAATAGCTAGAGAGGTATCAACTAGTAATAATAATCGTTTTGATATTGTTCTTTTAATCAATGGTTTACCGTTAATCAATATAGAACAAAAAAGAAGTGATAAAACCTTAGATGAAGCATTTGGACAGTTTAAAAGATATTATCGAGATGGTGAATATACGAATAATTTTATGGCCTTTTCACAAATGATGGTCGTAACGACTGAGATTGAAACGCGTTATTTTGCAACGCCAAAAACGATAAATGATTTTAACCAATCATTTGTTTTTCATTGGTCGGTTACAAAAAAAGATAAAAAAGATGGTCGACATTTAGGACAACGCATCTTAACAGACTATAAAGAAGTTATTGAGCATTTTCTAATGGTGCCAATGGCACATCAAATGGTTGGAGATTATTTGATTATTGATGAAGATCCAGATAACGAGGAAAATAGACGGCACATGTTGATGCGACCTTATCAAGTATATGCTTTACAAGCTGTTGAGAAAGCTACTTTTGGATGGGATAATGCTGAAGGAAAACCACATGGTGGTTTTGTATGGCATACCACTGGATCAGGTAAGACAATTACGAGTTTTAAAACAGCTCAATTTTTATCCACACGAACCGAATTTGATAAAGTTGTCTTTTTACTGGATAGACGTGATTTAGATGAGCAAACATCAAAAGCGTTTAAAGCTTATTCAACGTATGAATCTGTTGATGTCGATGATACGAGAAGTACTTATCAATTAAGAAAACAAATGATGAGTTCTAAAAATGGTATAATTGTAACGACGACGTTTAAATTAAGTTTCTTAGTAAAAGAGTTAATTACAGCACAAGATAATACTTTAGCAGACAAAAAAATAATTTTTATTATTGATGAGGCACATCGAACAACCATGGGAGAAATGATGGGAATGATTAAAGATTATTTCTTTAAAAATGCATTATTTTTTGGATTTACAGGAACGCCTCTATTTGATGAAAATAACGTTAAAGGAAAAATTAATCAAAGAAGTGAAGTCATCAATACGACTGAAAAATTATTTGGTCCATTATTACATCAGTATACGATTGATGAGGCTATTAAAGACGGTAATGTTTTAGGATTTCATGTAGATTATATCAATACAGGTGAATTTATTAGTTATGAAAGTTTACGAGATGAGCTAGTTGAGAAATTAGTGGTCATGAATACTGAGTGTAGTAAAAAGGAAATACAGCGTAAAGTCCAATCATGGTCAGAATTAGAAGTTGAAGAGAATGCTGTAAAAGAAGGTATTTTAAAATACCAAGATAAAACACATATTCCTAGAGTCGTCTCAGAAATTCTTTCTGGGTGGAAAGAACAATCTAGAAATGGAGAGTTTAATGCTATATTAACTGTTGCTTATAAAGATCGTGTGATTGCTTATTATCATGAGTTTAAAAAGCAAATTAGTGAAAGATTTGATACGACTGAGCATAGACCAAATATTGCGATGACATTTAGTTTTGGGAATGAGAATGATGTTGAAAATATGGCGATTGATGTGATAGATGAAATGTTTGAGGATTATGCGAATTTTACAGGTATTCAGTTTTTAGCGGGAGATAAGCGGAATGGTGAAGATGCTTATTTTGAAGATTTAACATACCGTGCAAAACGTGGTGGAAGTGGTAGAAATTCAAAAAATATTGATATTGTCATCGTTGCGGATCAATTACTAACAGGTTATGATGCAAAACGAGTGAATACATTGTATGTAGATCGACGACTTGAATTGCAAGGACTTATACAAGCCTATTCTCGTACAAATCGTGTTTTTGGCGCCTCTAAGGAATTTGGAAGTATTATTAATTTTCAATATCCTAGAATAACAGAAGAAATTGTAAATGAAGCTATTCGTTTATATGGAAGTGGTGGTAAGAACAGTTATGTTCTTGTTGAAAAATATGACGATGCTGTTATTTTATTAAGAAAGTGTATGGATGATTTAATTTTATCATTACCAAATCCAACAGAATGGCCAACTATACAATACGATGAAGAGAAGAAAAACTATTTTAAAAAAGTATTTGAATTAGCGAATAAGCAACTAAATCGTGTGAAGCAATACTATGAGTTTTGTTGGGATAATGAAACATTTGGTATTAGCGAGGATATTTTTCAAAACTATGTAGGTGCGTATAAAAATTTATTTCTACGTACTTCTCATATAGAAGTGGAAGAAATACAGGAACTGTTGGGACAAACAAAATTACAAGGGACACAAATTATTGATGCTCAAAATATTTTATCATTTATTGATAAAAAAACAGAGAGTGAAGATGGTTATAAAGTTGTAAATGATGGGAATCTTGTTTTAATTCTTGAGAAAATTGAAGAATTAAGTAATAAAGGGGAATACGATTTGGCAGAATCTTTAAAATTATTTGTTCAGAATGAATTAAAACCGGGGCATCTAGAAGTAGATGTAGATTTTGATACGGCTTTTAGAAAATGGCAAGAAGAACGATGCTTTGAAGATGTTAAAAAATTTGCTTCTGAATGGGGACTTGATAGTGAATTACTTGAAAAATCATTAATGGACTATAACGTAAAGAAAAAGGATGAAATTCCATATTTATCAAATTTGATTAAATCGTTGGACGCAACAAAAGCAACCAATGAATTTGCAGGTAATAAAATAACATTATCCTTGAACGTACATACAGCTTTAAAACAATGGATGCCTGAAATAAAACAAACTTATAAATACTGAAAAGATCAAGAATATTCTTGGTCTTTTTGCTGTATCTATTTTTTTAAGTGTTTTATCATAAATTTTTTCTAAATAATAGCTATGCAAAATTTTTTTACTTTATACGTTCTCATCATTCTTCATTCAGCATAAGGCATAGATAGAAAGGATTATTATGAACAAAATGACAAAAGAAACGTTATTACATGAATATTTTCAACAATGGATAAAACTTTTTAAAGAGGGAGCTGTTCGTTCTGTTACACTTGAAAAATATTATAATAATTATCAGCATTTAAAAAATATTGTTCCAAATCTTAAATTATGTGAACTAGATAGAACGGCTTATCAGCAAATACTAAATGATTATGCTCAGATGCATGAAAGGCAAACGGTTATTGATTTTCATCATCAGATAAAAGGTGCTATATTAGATGCGGTAGATGAAGGTTTCGTTTATAGAGATCCCACTCGAAAAGTTATTTTTAAAGGAAAGGTTCCAAGAGCGAAAAAAATGAAATATTTGAATCAATTTGATTTACATAGTGTGTTATCAGATTTGAATTTAGAGTATAAAATAAATTGGGATTGGCTCATTTTGCTTATTGCTAAAACAGGGTTAAGATTTTCAGAAGTGTTAGGCTTAACACCGTCGGATTTTAATTTTTTACAACAAAATATCTCTGTGACAAAAACTTGGGATTATAAAGGCAAAGGAGGTTTTTTACCAACTAAAAATAAATCGTCGGTTAGAAAAGTGCAAATTGATTGGCAATTAAGTATGCAATTTCAGCAGTTGATAAAAGATTTACCAAAAGATAAACCAATTTTTGTGAATGGTCCCGTTTGCAATTCCACACCAAATAAATGGTTAGAAAAGCATTGTAAGCGTGTAGGTGTACCGGTTATTTCAATACATGGATTAAGGCATACACACGCCTCTCTTTTAATGTATGCGGGTGTATCTATTGCCAGTGTTTCAAGACGATTGGGGCATTCTTCTATAACAACTACACAAAAAGTCTATATGCATGTTATATCAGAGCTTGAAAATCAAGATAATGATATTGTCATGAGATATTTGGCAAGTTTAAC
This sequence comes from Granulicatella sp. zg-84, assembly GCF_010892375.1. Classification (NCBI taxonomy): domain Bacteria; kingdom Bacillati; phylum Bacillota; class Bacilli; order Lactobacillales; family Carnobacteriaceae; genus Granulicatella; species Granulicatella sp. zg-84. The sequence continues at coordinate 5,036 of NZ_WNJX01000032.1, forward strand.
TTAGAAAGACTGCTTTATGTTGATGAAGAAGATGAGAGTATTATGGAGTTTGATACATATTTGATTATAGTAGAATAATCTAAATAAATTCAAAAAGAGATATTCGTATGCTATAATTTGAAAGACTATTTTTAGAAAGTTGGAATAGTGGTAAAATGATGTTCAGTGAAAGGATATAGAGAGTATAGAAATTACCAAACTTTCCAAATATAGATGGTTTATGATAGACTATTACTAGGAGGCAATTATGTTATCAAAAGAAAAATTAAATCGAATAAATGAATTGGCAAAAAAATCAAGAGAAGTCGCTTTGACAGAGGAAGAAAAGGCTGAACAAAAAGCACTTAGAGAAGAATATTTAGAAGCATTTCGTGGAGGAATGAGAAATCATATTGAAGGGTTGAAAATGATTGATCCAGAGGGTAATGATGTTACACCAGAAAAATTAAAACAAATTCAAAAGGAAAAAGGTTTGCATGGACGTGATAAAGAGTGATTTATTGCAACAAGTAAGAGAGATATATGCGAAACATCTTGAAATGCCTTATATTTCACCTGAGCGTGATTTACAAGCTTGGTTAAATGAAGTGTCTGTATCTTCGGGGAAAATTGTTCCTAAGCGAAATATGGAGCGTTTAGATAATGGATTATTACCGGGGCATATTATTTTGTTGTGGCGAGTGAATTTTGGAACATATACGACAGATACGGTTATTTCAAAATATTTTGAGCATACGTATGGGATTGATGCCCAAAAAGATATTCACTTGTTAATGGAACAAGGTCTTGTTGAAGAAGAAAGTGCTATTGTATCAACACGCCATTTAACAAGCGGTGTGTTGAAATCATTTTTAAAGGAAAAACAAATCAAAGGTTTGTCATCTTTAAAACGAGCAGATATTGATGAGGCAATACGCACACATTTTAGTGAAGAAGAACTGACAAAATTATTTGCATTAAGAGGCTATACATTAACGCAAAAAGGACAGGAAACATTGAAGTGTTATCCAGAAGTGGTTGACAGACATCCAAAGAAAAAATTCTAATTGAAAAAAGATGTTATTTTTTGTAAAATAGAAAAGAACGTTATAGAAAAGAGGAGAGAGTATGGATACAATATGGGTTGTTTTAATTGCATTTGCAGCAATGGCATTAGGTGTTGTGGGTGGCTTCTTCTTAGCAAGAAGAACAATGATTAAATATTTTGAAGAAAATCCGCCAATGGACGAAACTATGGTACGTACAATGATGGCACAAATGGGACAAAAACCATCTGAAAAGAAAGTGCAACAAATTGTACAATCTATGAAAATGCAAAGTAAAAAGAAAAATAAAAAATAATAAAAATACTTTGTCAAATTGTGTTGGTTGGTTTCACCCACCAACACAATTTATAATATAACTCTTGATGTGATAAGTTACATCAAGAGTTTTTTGTTTAATTTTTTTGATAGGTAAAAAGGTGTATAAAAAAGGGAGTGACAATACCGTTTGTCACTCCTCCTCAAAACTTAACTACCGTAACTCTGCATCTAATACATCAAAAATAACGTTGATTGATTGAGAGAAATTACTTTGTTCTTCTTTTGTGGTGATGTATATAGGTGTTCCAAAATTTACTTTTGTTTTTTTTCGTTTTAATAGGTCTTTAAATGAAAATGGTCCTTGGTAGACACATGGGATAATTGGCACTTTCGCCAGACGAGCAATCATAGCAGCACCTTCCTTTGCTTCGGATGTATGACGAGAGCCACTTGGGAAAATGACAAGCCCTAGCTTCCCTTCTTTTAAATGAGTTACAGGAATTTTAATAGCGCTAGGTCCAGGGTTTTCTCTATCTACTGGAAAAGCATTCATACTTGTAATCAACCAGCGTAATGCAGGGTTTTTAAAAAGTTCTTTTTTTGCCATAAAACAAAATTGTTTAGGACTTGCTGCTAAGGCTAAGTAGATAGGATCTAACCAACTACGATGAGGTGAAATTAAAATATAACCGACATTTTCTTTAGGGTCTGGTAAATTTTGTTTGTTTTTAATGAGAGTAGTTCCATTTAAGATAATTAATAAAAATCGTGCAATACCACGAATCATTGAGTATAACATAAGACGCTCCTTTTTATGAATGTATTGATAGTATGACAAAAAATATCAGTAAAATCAAGTCAAAGAAAAAAGTGAATATATAGAATTATTTGACAAGGTAGTTCTATTACTCTATACTCTTTTTATAACAAATGTTTGCTTTTTAAAACGTTTGTTTATAGATAGGAGGGATTTTATGAACTATTTACCTTTAGTTGGTATAGTGATTATTTTATTAGGTTTTATTTTTAAATTAGATACGACAGCAACAATTATTGTATCGGCTATTGTGACCGCACTTGTTGCTGGTATTAGTTTAGACGGAGCAATTACAGCTTTAGGAGAAAATTTTGTAAAAAGTCGATTGGTAACAATTTTGATTTTACCTGTACCTGTTATTGCACTTGTTGAAAAATATGGTTTAAAAGAACAAGCAAGCCAAATCATTAAGAAAATGAAAAAATTAACAGCACCTATTTTCTTATTTGTTTATTTCATTATTCGTCAAATTACAGCTGCAACATCTATTCCATTTGGTGGGCATGCACAAGTGGTACGTCCGATTGTTTATCCAATGGCAGAAGCGGCTGCTGCAAAAGACGGTGAATTAACAGAAGAAATTTCTGAACAAATGAAAGCTAAATCTGCTGCTGTGGAAAATATTGGTAATTTCTATGCACAAAATGTCATGTTAGGATCTGCTGGTGTATTATTGATTTCTAAAACATTAGAAGAATTAGGGTATAAAGCACCAACAAATGATATTGCACAAACAGCATTGATTATTGCTTTTGCCTCATCTGCTGTGATGCTTTGTACAACATGGTTATGGCAAAAAGCATTGAAGAAAGGAGGAAAATAATCATGAAAAATATTTTTTTAGAGTTAGCGTATATACTGATTGGTTTCCTATTCTTTCTAAATGCCATTCAAACATTTAGACATAACAAAGAAAAACAAATAGGTACTAGCTTATTTTGGGCAATTTTAGGATTTACTTTTGTTTTTGGGAATAGTGTTCCTTACATTGTGACGGGTGGATTATTGATTATCTTAGGTGTTTTAACAGCAACCAAACAAGTGTCTGTTGGGAAGTTTAAAGCTGTTGAGGATAGTGTAAAAAAACAACGTTCAGACAAATATGGTATTCTTGTCTTTTTACCTTCTGTTTTATTAGCCTTTGTTGCATTTTTTGTTGCTTTTACAACAAATTTAGGCGGACAAGTCGGCGTAGTGATCGGATCAATTGTTGCGTTTTTAGTATCCTTACTTTTATTTAAACCAAGTTTATCAGAAGTACACGAAGGAACATCACAATTAACACAACAAATGGGTGTGAATATTTTTCTACCACAATTATTAGCAGCTTTAGGTAGTATTTTTGCGACTGCTAATGTGGGAATGATTATTTCAAATGGTGTGGCTTCAGTTGTTCCTGCAAATAACCGTTTAATTGGTGTGATTGCTTATGTATTAGGTATGGTCATTTTTACCATTATTATGGGGAATGCATTTGCTGCCTTTACAGTGATTACGGCAGGTATTGGTGTTCCGTTTGTTTTTGCTTTAGGTGGGAATCCAGTGCTTATTGGAACAATGGCAATGACAGCAGGATATTGCGGAACATTGTTAACACCAATGGCAGCAAACTTTAATAGTATGCCTGCTTCATTATTAGATATGAAAAATCAATATGGTATTATTAAAGCACAAGCACCAATCGCATTAGCAATGATTGTTGTGCATATTGTATTGATGTACACATTAGGATTTTAGGAGGGAAACACGATGAAAATTTTAGTGACAGGATTTGATCCATTCGGCGGTGAAACAATCAATCCAGCGTGGGAAGCTGTGAAACAGTTACCAGAAACATTAAATGGTGCAACTATTAAAAAAATACAAATTCCAACAGTGTTTCATGATTCAGCAGATGTTGTTTTTAAAGAGATCGATACATTTTCTCCAGATGTGGTATTGTGTATTGGGCAAGCGGGCGGACGTGTTGGGGTCACGCCTGAAAGAGTTGCTATTAATGTTGATGATGCACGCATACCAGATAATAACGGCAAACAACCGATTGATGTGTGTATTCAACCAGACGGTGAACCAGCATATTTTTCAACTTTACCGATAAAAGCAATGGTCAATAATATGAAAAAAGAAGGCGTTCCGTCAAGTGTATCAAATTCAGCAGGTACATTTGTGTGTAATCATATTATGTACCAAGTATTGTACTATTTGTCTAAACATTATCCAGAAAGTCAAGGTGGATTTATTCATGTGCCGTTTATTCCAACGCAAGTGGTGGATAAACCAACAGAGCCGTCTATGTCTTTAGACGATATTGTAAAAGGATTAACATCATCATTAAAAACGATTGTAGACTACCATGGAAAAAATGACGATAAATTAGTTGGTGGGCAAACTCATTAATGTGTAAAAGGTTTCTAGTTTTTGTGCTAGGAACCTTTTGCTATAAGGTAATACTTGATTTATACTTTAAATTTGATAAAATATTAACATATAATCTATAAAACGAAAGAAGGAAAGTACACATGAGCGATGGTTCGTTACCCGCCCAGATACTACTTATTATTATTTTAACAGCGATAAACGCACTATTTTCAGCGACAGAGTTAGCGTATGTATCGTTAAATGTCATGAAAATGAAGCAACTTGAAATAGAGGGCAATAAAAAGGCAGAAAAAGTGATGCGATTATTAGATAATTCGGATGACTTTTTAGCGACAATTCAAGTTGTGATTACATTTGCAGGATTTCTATCGAGTGGTTCTGCCTCACTTAGTTTTACAAAATTGATTGAACCATATTTGGTGAGTTTTGCTGGTGAGTTTGGTGTGACATTGTCTGTTTTAATCGTGACTGTCATTTTATCATATTTAACACTTGTGTTGGGGGAATTGTATCCAAAACAAGTTGCGCTACAAATGCCTGAAAAAATAGCATTGTCAACAGCAGGTTTTGTGATGTTGACACAAAAATTTTTCAAACCATTTGTTCGCTTATTGTCATTTTCAACAGGTGTTTTGAAAAAAATTACACCGATTGAATTTAAAAACGAAGAGGAAAAATTAACACGTAGCGAAATGAAAGCATTATTAGACAATAGTCGTAATGATGGTGCGATTGACTTAGAAGAGTTTTCTATGATGCAAGGGGTACTATCTCTTGATACGAAATTAGCACGTGAAGTAATGGTACCTAGAACAGATACATTTATGATTGATATTGAAGATGATATGAATGATATATGGACATCTATTTTAGATAATTCTTATTCTCGTATTCCTGTTTATGAGGGTGACAAAGATATGGTCATTGGTATCTTGCATGTAAAAGATATTTTAAAAACAGCTAAAGTAACGGGATTTGATAGCCTTAATCTTCGTGATTTAATGAATGATGATCCATTATTTGTACCGTCTACTATTTTTATAGATGATTTATTACTAGCTTTTAGAAAAGAACGTCAACACATGGCTATCTTAAAAGATGAGTATGGTGGTGTTGAAGGGATTGTGACAATGGAAGACTTAATTGAAGAAATTGTCGGGGAAATTGAAGATGAATCTGATGAAGAAGCAGATTTATATAAAAAATTATCACATCGTGTCTATAATATAGACGGAATTATGCCGATTGATAAATTTAATGATGTTTTCCATTTAAATATTGAATCTGAAGAAATGGATACAATGGCAGGATTTGTTTTAGAACAACTTGGCTATTTACCAGAAGATGATGAAAAAGATGTACGAGTTGACTTAGAATCATGTATTTTAAAACCCGTACATATTGAAAACGGACGTATCCGAAGTATCAATGTTATTTTAAAAGATAAAATTGAAATTGAGGTTGACTAAAAAACCTTGACACATTGGCTAGCCGATGTGTCAAGGTTTTGATTTTAGAAGTGATGGGAGATATATATGGTAGGAATTGGAACAATCATCAATGCGATTTCAGTTTTGTTAGGGGGTGGAATAGGACTTCTTCTAGGAAATCGTCTACCCGAAAGCATACAAAAAATATTAACACAAGCAATGGGACTATCTGTTTTATTTATTAGTGTTGCAGGTGCTATGTCACACATGCTTGTATTAACAGATAAAGCACTTTTGACAAAAGGAGGTATGCTAATCACGATTTCCTTAGCCCTAGGTGCTATACTTGGTGAATGGATAGATATTGAACGACACATTGTCTTATTTGGTGAGAAAATTAAACAAAAAGTCGGGAATACGCAAGATAATTTATTTGTTGAAGGATTTGTTACAGCCAGTTTTACCATTTGTATTGGTGCAATGGCTATTGTAGGGTCTATTCAAGACGGATTACTGCACGATCCAACGATGCTATTTACAAAATCTGTTTTAGACGGTGTTATTTTAATTGTCTTTGCATCGGTATATGGAATAGGTGCTATTTTTTCTATCATACCTCTTGTATTGTGGCAAGGTATAATTACGTTGTGTTCAAGTTTAGTGCAACAGTTTTTAACACCTACTATGATAGATAGCATTTCGTTAGTAGGGTCTTTACTGATTTTTTGTGTTGGTGCTAATTTATTTTTTAATATGAAAATAAAAGTAGCAAATCTTTTACCGTCACTTATTTTTGCGATTATTTTAGTGCATGTCATTGGATAATGGTATTTTTAAGAATGTAAGAAGACTATTGAAACAAAAGGGGAGGGTGAGTTATCATAAGTCAAATTACTGAATATTAAAGGGTTTTCCATATAAAATATAAATTTTTTAAGAGTTGTTTAGTTTTAGTAACGCTATTTTTGGGATTTAGTCAAATGAATAGTACTTTTGCGGAAAATACAACTAAGGATATTTTAACTGAAAAAGTTGACAGTCGAGATAAAACAAAAAAATTATCAGGTGCTTTTTTTGATGTACTTACCCAAAAATGAAAAAGTAATATATATTATTGTTTTTAATTTTTGAAAGTTTATACTTGTAGACTCTTAAACTTTTTTGGTGTCCGAATAGTTCGCTTTTTAATTTATTTCTTTGCTATTTTTATGAGTAAGTCAGTTAATGTATAAAATTGTTTAATAAGTATTTTTTATTTGTTCATGTTCTTCTTGTGTAACATTGCAGCTTATTGTTTTATTTCTTAATCGTCCTGTTGTAACCTCCTTTTTATGATGATACATGACTTATAAATAGAGTAGATGAACGTTCGCTTATCGTCCTAATTTGAAAAAGTGCTAAGACTTTAATCATTTCAGAAATTTTATAATCAATTTATAACTGCGGTTATTAAATTGATTACTTCAGTTATCAAAGTTTTTTTGTCTTTTATTAAGTCTTTTTTAGGTGTACAGTTTTTTCTTTCACTTATACTTATATGACTAATTTAGGTTTAAGATAAGGTGAAAAAAGCAAAGAGAATTTAACATGATTTATGATAGAACTAAAAACCGGAACGAATGTATGTTATCATTCGTTCCGGTTTTGTATATTCATATTATTTTTAGCGTTTTTGCTGTTTGCCCTCATTACGACGTACTTTTTGTGTTGGGGCTGTTGTTACTTGTTTTGTGTGAACAGAGGTTGTTACGTCTTTTCTTTTTGGGAAATGAATAGGATTTTCTTCCATATCTTTTTTAATATCTTCTTTAATTTTTGGTTTTAACACTAATGAAATGTATAAACTTGTTAAACAGCTAAAGATACCACTGACGGTCCAATATAATGCAGCACCGGCAGGTAATGATAACCCAAATATTAAGTTAATTAAAGGTGTGGTAAATAGAACAGCTTTATTCATTTGTTTTTGTTCTTCAGTCATACCAATTTGTGAAATGTATCCTTGGATTAAATAAAAAGCGGATGACAAGATACAGAATAACCAGCTAGGTGTTGCTAAAGAAACACCTAAGAACGTATCGTTTAAAATTTCAGTTGATGAAATTGTTGCAAAGTATAATGCTGAGAAAATAGGCATTTGAATGAATAGTGGTAAACATCCACTGGCACTTACGAATTGAATACCTGCTGCTTTTTGTAATGCAGCTTGCTCTTGACGTAGACGTGCTTGTTCTTCAAAAGTTTTTGCTTGTCGCATTTCTTCTGTTATTGCTTGCATTTGTGGTCTAATATACGCCATTCTCTCTTGTTGAATGGTATTTGTTTTCATCATGTTGATATTTAAAGGTGTAATCGCAATACGTACTAATATGGTAACAGCAATAATACCTAGCCCATAACTACCGACTGTATTTCCAAAAATACCTGCAAACCAGAAAATAAGTTGTTCCATAGGTCGACCGAGTACGTCCCAAATAAAACCTGTTGGAGCACCACTTGTATCACGACCTACACATCCTGATAAGATTAAAACGAGTGTCAAAGTTACCAAGATACGTATCCATTTTTTTTCTTTCATATGTTCATTCCTTTTTTTAAATTTACTAGAAGATTATACCCTATTTTATACGAAGTTTCAAAAATATGATATAATAAAGCAAAAATAATAAATATGGAGGCAGAGCAGTGGCTAAGAAAAGAAACAAAACAAAAAAGAAGCAAACATTTAAGTTAGAGTATATATCCATTGCTTTACTATTTGTCTGTTTATTTGCTGTTTTTTCATTCGGTTTTATCGGTGTTTTTTTTGCTAATATTATCCGTTTATTTGTTGGTGATACGTACCGATTTGTGTCTATTTTGTTGATTATTTATGCAATTTATATGCTATTTAAACGAACACCCTCAATTCCGATGACAAAAAAGCAAATGATTGCCAGTTGTGTATTTACAATTATAATTCTTGTGTTTTTTGAATATTTAGGATTTGCAAACCGTACTAATCTTATGTCAGACACATGGAAAGCTATCTCAACTGATTTATTCAGCAATCAATTAAAACAAGCGACCGGTGGCGGTATGATTGGAGCTGTTTTAGCGAATATATTTACGTTTTTATTTGGTGAAATTGGGACATATTTAATACTGCTCCTTTTATTAGGTATCACTTTAGTATTAGTAAGTGGAAAAACGATTTCTGATTTTATTGATATGGCGCAGCATACTAGAACAAAAGTGCAAAAAACGCAAATAAAACTACCAAAATCAGTAAAAGAGGTCAAAGAAGATATAGATAGCGTGCTATATATTGAAGAAGACGATAAACCAGCCGTTGAAAATATAGAGCCGATTGTTATAAATAGTTTCCAGCCCGAACCAGACGTGATTGACCCGGTAGTAGAAGAAGTGGTTGAAAAAGAAGTAACATTTTCTGTATCAAAAGAAGATTCGCACTATGAATTACCTCCAGTAACATTATTAAATCGTGTAGAACCAGTTGATCAATCGAGTGAGCATGAATTAATAAAAAGAAATATTCGTATTTTAGAAGATACATTTAAAAGTTTTGGTGTCAATGCACGTGTTATTTCTGCTAATTTAGGTCCGTCTGTGACAAAATTTGAAGTACAGCCAGCTGTTGGTGTGAAAGTCAGTAAAATTGTGAGTTTAACAGATGATTTGGCGTTAGCCTTGGCAGCAAAAGATATTCGTATTGAAGCACCGATTCCTGGAAAATCATTTGTAGGTATTGAAGTACCGAATCAAACCACAAGTATGGTTTCTTTCAGAGAAATTATTGAAGGTAATATTGATTCTAAATCAAAACTAGAAGTCCCACTTGGAAGAGATATTTCAGGAAATATTCGTATGGCTGACTTATCAAAAATGCCACATTTACTTGTTGCTGGTGCTACGGGTAGTGGAAAATCTGTGGCGATTAACGGCATGATTACAAGTATTTTGATGAAAGCCAAACCAAGTGAAGTGAAACTGATGATGATTGACCCTAAAAAAGTAGAGTTAAATGTCTATAATGGCATTCCTCATTTATTAACTCCAGTTGTCACAAATCCACGCCGTGCTGCACAAGCATTGCAAAAAGTTGTCTTGGAAATGGAAAGACGCTATGAATTATTTGCTCAAACAGGTATGCGTAATATTATTGGGTATAATGAACAAGTTGATGAATTTAATGAAACAGCTGATGAACCCATGGAGAAAATGCCGTACATTGTTGTGATTGTAGATGAGTTAGCTGATTTGATGATGGTGGCAAGTAATGAAGTAGAATCAGCCATTATCCGATTAGCGCAAATGGCACGTGCAGCAGGAATTCATATGGTTTTAGCGACACAAAGACCAAGTGTAGATGTTATTACTGGATTGATAAAAGCCAACGTACCTAGTCGAATGGCATTTGCCGTATCTAGTAGTATTGATTCTCGTACGATTATTGATAGTAACGGTGCTGAAAAACTACTCGGAAAAGGTGATATGCTATTTCAACCAATGGGAGAAAATAAACCAATTCGTGTACAAGGTGCGTTCTTATCTGATTCTGAAGTTGAAAAAATAGTAGAATTTGTTAAAAATCAACAAGAGGCAAATTATGTCGAAGACATGATTCCAACAGATGAACCGGTATCACAAGGAGAACCAGAAGACGAATTATTTACTGAAGTTGTAGAATTCTTGAAAGAACAAGAGTTTATTAGTGTATCTATGTTACAACGTCGTTTTAGAATTGGCTTTAACCGTGCGGCGAGATTGATGGATGAATTAGAAGCCAAAGGACATGTTGGTGCGGCTGAGGGAACAAAACCACGACGTGTATTAATTAATACAGAAGTATAACACAAAATAGTATTTAAACAGAAAGGCTTGAAATCAATTTGCTGATTTTAAGCCTTTTTGTGTTATTGATTTAAATACTATTTTTTAATCATGGGTTGCCATATCTGATACTAGTTGATTTGAAAAACTATGTATTGCAATAAATGTATCCTAATAATTAACGCTTGATTGTCGACTTTGAAAAGAGTAGAATAAAAAGAACAATATATTTAACGTGGAGAATATTATGAAAATTGCGATGTTTACAGATTCGTACTTTCCTCAAGTAAGTGGGGTAGCGACATCAATTAAAATTTTAAGTGAAGAATTAGAAAAAATGGGTCATGACGTCACAATTTTTACGACGACAGATCCCCATGTCGATGAGAATGAGAATAATGACAAAATTGTTCGGATTGCTAGTGTGCCGTTTATTTTCTTTACAGATAGACGTTTAGTCATTGGTGGAATGAATAAAGCTTATAAAATTGCGAAAGAAAAGCAATTTGATATTGTGCATACGCATACAGAATTTGGCATGGGACTTATTGGCAAATATGTGGCATATCGATTAAAAATTCCAACAGTTCACACTTATCATACCATGTATGAAAAATATTTACATTATATTGCTAATGGTTATTTAGTTAGACATAGCCATGTTCGTTTTTTATCTCATTCATTTTGTAACCACACGTCAGGTGTGATAGCTCCGGGCCCACAAATTTTTGAGATTTTAAAAGGCTATGATATTGAAACGGATATTCAAATTATTCCAACGGGTGTACCAATCCCAGAAAAAGTTACTTCTGTTAGAACAAATATTAGACAAGCATTAGGTTTATCTGATGAACATCTTGTGTTATTATCTTTATCTCGATTGGCAAAAGAAAAGAGCTTAGATAAAATTATAGATGCTTTCCCACATGTTTTAGTACAATATCCAAATGCTAGATTAGTATTTGTTGGAGATGGACCTGCTAGAAAATCATTGGAAGAACAAGTAAGTGAATTATCTCTGCAAGATACGGTTATCTTTGTCGGCGAAATTCAAAATGATGATGTGTATAAATATTACCAAATGTCTGATATTTATGTGAATGCATCTGAATCTGAAACACAAGGGCTAACGTATTTAGAGTCTTTAGTCAATGGCTTACCTGTTATTGCAAAACGTAATGATTATTTATCTGGTATCATTACGAATGAAAGTTTAGGATGTTTATATGAAGACACATCACAATTAGCCAAAGCAGTCATTGATTATGTACCTATTTTAAACGAAACTCAAAAATTATCTAATGAAGAAAAAGAAGCATTGTCTTATAATGTATCAGCAGATAAATTTGGGAAAGCTGTTGAGGCGTTTTATTATCAAGCCGTTGAAAGTTATAAAGAAAAACGAACGAATGAAGAAAATCCAAAATCAAGTATTTTAAATCGTTTGTCCTTTGGAAAGTGGTTCGATAAAGATGAGTAAAAAACTACTTAAAACAAATGCTCTTAGACAATTAGACCAAAAAAAGATTGCTTATACAGTTCATACATATGAATGGGATGAACAGCATATCGGGGGTAGACATATTCTTGAACAATTCAAGGATAAAAGTGAACGCATTTACAAAACGATTGTTTTAGTTGGAAAAAGTGGTGCCTTATATGTTTGTGTTGTGCCGATAACAAGTGAACTTGATTTAAAACAAGTAGCGCATGTGTGTAAAGAAAAAAGTGTGACATTATTACCTTTAGACATGCTTGAAAAACAAACAGGATATATTCGTGGAGGCTGCTCGCCAGTAGGCATGAAAAAACAATTACCTACGTTTTTCGATACAAGTGTTCAAAATTATGATACAATAGTCGTATCTGCTGGTAAAAGAGGGTATCAAATGGAATTGACCCCCGCAGATTTAATGAATGTTACCAATGGGATACTTTCTCATTTAATACAATAAATACAGGTTTTGCATGCGTGACGCATGCAAAACAAAACGCAGTCGTGGTGGAATGGCAGACACGCTATCTTGAGGGGGTAGTGAGAGTATTCTCGTGTGGGTTCGAGTCCCATCGACTGCATTTTTTTAATGTTTTATAAAATAGTTAAATCTGAGAAATGACTTTATATAGCCTTTTTTTTAGTTTTGGGGATATTAAAAAAATGGCTCTTCGTCAAATTGTGTTGGTGGAGAGAAATAGTGAGTATGTTGGTAGTGAATGGCATTAACCATTCACTACCTTTTTCACATTCTTTTTCTGCCACTGAGAATGGTGTTGTATGATTAAAAT
>NZ_WNJX01000033.1:0-16963 GCF_010892375.1 Granulicatella sp. zg-84
TTTGGGAAAGCACTATATAAACGACGGAAAGAAACGATTGAGCGTAGTTTTGCAGACTCTAAACAAAATCATGGGTATCGGTTTGCACAATATAGAGGAGTAGCCAAGATGCAAGATTATACTTGGTTATCTTGTGCTGCCCAAAATATGAAAAAAATGGCAATTCTACTCACGAGAGATAGCCATTTTTTGAGATATTATTCTTCATTTAGTATTTTAAAATTCAAAATCCAACATATTTTTCAATTTTTAAAAAATATGTTGGATTTTTTATCGCTATTGTCAACAGTCTGAAAAAGGCTTGAAAACATTGATTTCAAGCCTTTTTACTAATGTTGATATACACTTTCTAACTTTTTTGTTATATGATGTTTACACCAATATTGATAAATATACTCTATACGTTCACATATATTTTCGACTGTATATATTTGACACAATATCGGTTCTTCTTGAATAATATATCCTCGTCCTTTAATAGCTTTTGGTATTAGAGTAGATTTCCCAAGCAAATATAAAGCATCTTGCTTTTCCTTTAAATGCAATACTATTTTTGTACGAAACATATTTAATAAAGCCATACGCACATTGTTCATTGTACTTACAGTCATGATAACATATATGGAAAACGCTGCTCCCTCTTTTATCACTTGATATAAACACTCTTCTAATTTTTCACAACTCATAGAACTATCATAATCATCTATAAATATTAAAATAGTCGGATATTTTTTCATATGTTTCATCTTTTTCCGTTGTGTAAATATACTATATATATGTTGTATCATCTGATTTAATTTTTCTTGTTCATCGTAAGATACATACTCTAATACATGTGGTAAATCTAAAAAGGCAGATAAGTGATAATAATCAAAATCTACCATGTATATGTATAACCATTCTGGAGAATGATACATTGTCAAAGATAATATCATTGTCAAAATTGTACTTGTTTTACCATACCCTTTACTTCCAAAAACAATAGTATGGGACTGCTGCCATACATTAAAAAAATATATTTCTTGCTTTTGATAAAATGGTAAATCAATAATACCTAATGGTGCACACATATCTGGCATAGTATGATGTTGTAAAATCGGCATAAGGATGCTTTCTTCTAAAGGTGGTATAAGTACCTTTTGTACTTTTTTAAAAGAACTCATTTTATGTACATATACTATTTCTGAAATGATTGCTTCTAATTGAGTCATTGCTTTTGTTGTCTGTACGGTTGGCAATACATTTATTGATTGCCCTAAATCATCTATTTTATAAATCGTGAGAGCTATATCTTGTTTTGTCATATTTGAACAACCTGTATACCCACTTTGAAAAAGTATCTGACTCTTTTGTCCAATTTTTAAGTATCCTCTTCCTCTCGTTGTAATATAAGCAGCATCTGGTGTTTTTAATAATTCATTAGAGTCTTGCTCACTATTTACTTTTAACACAATTTTTGATTGAATATTACTTTCCATTTGTTCATTAATAATACCACTTGGTTTTTGTGTAGCTAATATTAAATGAATGCCTAAAGAACGTCCAATCCTTGCGATTGATGTTAATTCTATTAAAAATTCTGGAGCGTATGTTTTTAATTCGGCAAATTCATCACAAATTAAAAACAGATGTGGAAGTGGCTCCATTGTAGATACAGAGGTACATTGTTTATGTGCCTTATATCGTTTGATATACTCATTAAGATTAAATACTCTATAATAAACAAATGCTTCTTGCCTTTTCTTTATCTCTGCTTTTAAACTTTGAATTGCACGTAATACATGATTTTCATCTAAATTTGTTACTACTCCAACAATATGAGGTAATTTTTCTAACGCATAGACAATTTCTCCACCTTTCCAATCAATAATAAACATCGAAATATCTTCTGGTGAGTAAGAAACTGCAAGACTTAATAAATACGTTATAAGAAATTGAGATTTTCCTGAACCGGTCATTCCTGCAATTAACGCATGAGCACCGTGCTCTGATTCGTGTAAATCCCAATAAACCCGATTATTTTTATCTGAGATGCCAATGGTTACTTTTAAAGATTGATAGCTTTTTGCTGTTTGCCAGCGATGTAAAATTGATAGTTCGGATACTTGCGATATTTGATACTGCTCTAAAAAGTTTAAAGAAGTAGACATCATCGGTTTCTTCGTATCAATATGTATCAAATTTGACAAACATCTAATTCCATTTTCAATATGTTGAGTCGGTGGATATAGAAAAAAATGAGAGTCATACTGAGCAGACAGCACTTGTCCTTTTTCTTCAGTGTGTAATAAGATTGTTTCTTTTACAATATGTGGAAGCATCAATTTTGAAATACTTATAAATATGACAGTCATACCTAGTTGATTGGGATATTTCTCTAATAAATGATAGATAGGATGTTCTATTATATATTTATAGTCTGTTACAATGAATAGATAATGTGGTAAAAACACATGCCCTTTTTTTAGTTTATCTTTCCGTTTTAACAATACATTATATAATGCATCTAATCCTTTTTGTCTGTGTTCTTCTTGATACCATAGTCCTCTCATACAACAATCATTTATATAAAAATGCTTTAAAAACCGCCATTTTCTCCATATTTTATTATATTCATCTTTTGATATAAGACAGACAAATTGCACATCTAAATATGAATGGAAAAAAGTTAATTGTATCAATATATGTTCTAAAAAACACATCATATTTTGATATGTACCGACAACACCAACGTAACTTTCTTTTAACGAAAGTGAAATAGGACTACGTTCATGTCTACTAAATCGCTTTTTTAATAATTTATCCTCATCATTTTGTATATCAATAGACAGTTTAGATGAAACACTTCCTAATCCTAAAGATACGGTTAAAAAATAGTCATGATAATAAGCTCTTTCATAAATTCGTGTATCATATACAGACATCAATCGTACTAGTTCACTTGGAAACGGAAAATTCTGTTGTAGTATCTCTCGTTCTTTTTGATAAGATTGAGCAATACAAGATGCTGCATACATGAAGTCTTTTTCTTTATTTTTATTTTCTTGTTCAATATATTTTTTATTTTTATATCTGTTATATACATATTGGCTTATCAATATCAACATGTTAAGAAACAAACCAACTAAAACAATAGATACATTTCCAAATAAACTAGTACTTATTGTTGTGAGAAAAGGAATGATAAAAGATTTAGCATGACTTAATTGTTTACTTTTTTTACTATCTTTTGATTTTAATACAAAACGCTGATGTGGTTTATCAAAATGTATGTTTACATGCCGATAATATTTTGGAAAATCAGACTGTTTATATGAGATATGTGGTTGTCTATAAATCGCATCATCACGACATACAACTTTATTGGAAAAGAGAATGATATGCCATTGATTATTTGTCTTTTCTAATCGAAAACTTTTTGTCATCATCTGCATATTATCCATTATCGGATACATATTTTCTTGTACCAATTTATTTTGATAATAGAGAACATCATTTTGTGTCACTATACACACATGTGTGTTATTGATAAGTATGTGTATATCTTCTTCTATTTTTATAACATTATAATCATCTTTTCCGATTGTTAAAACAATATCAGATCTCAATGTAAAATAGAAATCATGAACATTCTCACTTTTTATGACTAACAATGAATATTGCTTTATTGTATGTAATCCTATACCCACATATTCTCCGTCAATCATTAGCTTATTATTCACTAAACTAAACACAATACCATC
The DNA here is from genome assembly GCF_010892375.1 of Granulicatella sp. zg-84. Classification (NCBI taxonomy): domain Bacteria; kingdom Bacillati; phylum Bacillota; class Bacilli; order Lactobacillales; family Carnobacteriaceae; genus Granulicatella; species Granulicatella sp. zg-84. The sequence continues at coordinate 3,744 of NZ_WNJX01000033.1, forward strand.
ATGTTTTATCATAGGATTTTGTCTGTGAATGGATAATTTTGTTAATAATATATCAAATATATATACTTCATAATAAGAATGACTACTCATTTTTACCCTCTTTTTTATCCAATTCATGATACAAATAGTCAATTTCTTTTTTATACTCCGTTAATAATTGCTCTTGCGTATCGGATAGTTCAACTGTCTTTTTTGTTGTATCATATAGATGTAAGTAAGCTAAAAGTAACATTTGTTTATCTTGATTTATTTTGGCCACTTCAAGTGCCTGTTGATAATCTTTTTTTCCTAAATAAATCCAAAAATTTAATACATGTGATGATGACGATAAAGAAATTGTCTTTAATGCATCTATTTTTTGAATATATTTACTATCTTGTCGCTGTATACTTGCATAAGCTAATAAATAGCGTTTGATTTGTGATAAATTATCTAAACTTTCTCCTTTTAACTGCTCTTGGATAAAGTCATAATCTCCTTTCAAAAAAGCTGTTTGTAATTGATATTCTATAGTATCATAAATTGGTTTTGTTATAATATTCATCCCAAAAATAACCGACATAACTAAAAATCCTACTTTATAAAAAACATAAAGATACTTTGAAACATACTTTTTTTGTTTTCTTTGTTTCTTTATTTCTTTTTGATATTCTGCTTGTAAATATGTGTCAAGTTGCTCTATTGATTCTATTTGATGTAAATGATTTGAAAAAGTATCAGAAAGTGTAAACTGCCCATATTGTAATTGTTCAAAAGAATATTTAGGATGTAATAGCCATAATAAAATTGCTTTGACATATTGCATCATTGGGTAATCTTTATATGGATAGACAAGATGAGGCATGCCAACATGGCATATATGAATAGTTATATCATCAGCAATATAAATGTTTTTAGGATGAATATAAGGTACTGTATACATATCCATTTGTTTGATGTAGGTGACAATATTTTTAGCAATACATATTTTTTCTAAATAACTTAATTTATTATTTCTATACGATTCTAAAGAAAATCCTCTATCTTTAATATCATATTCACAAATGAGCATCTCTTCTTTTATTACAATAGTATAATATAATTTAATAATAGATAAATGCTCACACGTATATTGACTTTTATTTAAGCTAACTATCAATTTGTCCCCAAACTCTTGACATAGCAAAGACTGACTATTTCCTGTCATGCGTATCATCAACAATCATTTCAAATTTATCTCCCGTTGCAATACCATAATCTTCTAATACATCATATTCTCCAATATGTATACATTTATTTTTTACAACGAGTTGAAAAGGATATTTCAGTGCAATACCATGATGCTCAAACATATTATAAATAAGTTCTTTTAATTGATGCATGGTCACTTTACTTGGAACGAGTAGATCAATTTCTTTATTGTCTTTTACTAATGTAATACCAATCATAAATACACCTATTACTAAATCCCAAAGGACTGTGCATCTTCTCTATCACGCTGTTCAACAAGAGTAGCATATCTATTTAATTGTTGAAAAATATCTTCCAATAATTGTTCAAATTTCTGAACATATTGATATAATTGCTGGTATTGTTCCAAATAAGCTTGAAAAGCTTGCCCTTTCCATTCTTGTGAAATAGATGTATTCATATGATTTACTCTTTGAATAGATTGTTCAATTTCCTCTTTAGCTTGAACATAAATACGTGCTTGTTCTTTTAATTCTTGTGGTTTTAAACTGATTTGTTGCATATTCTTCCTCTTTTCTTTTTTGTTCTATTATTAGTATATGCAATATCAGAGCATTTCTTTGTAACATATAAAAAATATTTATATACCTTGATTATCATGCTGAAAGTCTTGTATGGCTTTCTCTAATGTAAAAAATGGCAATAAGTTAGAAAACTTTTTGCTTACTTTTCTACATTAAATACAGTTTTTCTAGCTTATCATAAATCATTTATTTCCTTTTCAAACAAAAATATACTCTTTTTTTATTAAATGATAATAGGATTTATCTTGAATCATCTTAAAATCTAATTTTTCATAACAATTTTCTGGTACAGGTATCATCTTTTTTATATCGAATATAGCTAAAATATGTTTTTTATACATTTCATTCTGTCTATAAATACTATATGCAAAATAATAGTATTTCTTTCAGTTATTATTTTTAATAAATACTATTTTCTATATTTTTACTTATACAGAGTAATTTTATTATATAAAGTCATATTCGAACGATTTTTCTCCTCGTTCGACTGCTTCATTTTTTACTGCTTAAAAAAAGATACCGTTATCCATTTTTAATCATTTGAATCAACATGAAGAAACATAAAAAATGACTATACTTCACAAGAAATATAGTCATTTTATAATATTATTACCTATCTGATTGAGATTGGCATCTCAAGAATGCACTCTTTTAGTTTATTTTTCTAACTGTTTCCCTAAGGCACCACCGGGGTGGAATAAATGAAAATCATCTTTTGTAAATTGACGGCTAGCCGATACAACCACAGCAATGCTGTCACCTAAAGCGAGCATCGTTGTTGAACTTGTCGTTGGGGCTAATCCTAAAACATCAGCTTCTTTTTCATACGTATAGTGTAATGTATAATCACACATATCAGCTAAACTAGATTGGTCTTTTGATGTAAAAGCAATCGTGATACAGCCGATTTTTCTTAATGTTGGTAACATACTTAATACTTCTTGTGTACTTCCACTATTAGATAGCAAAAATACAATATCTTGTGTTTGTATCATACCAAAATCGCCATGAAATGCTTCAGTGCTATGTACAAAGATAGCAGGTATACCAACACTAGAAAAAGTTGCTGCAAGTTTTTTACCAACGTGTCCGGATTTTCCAACCCCAGTGAATACAATTTTACCTTGGCAAGAATCAACAATTTCGACAATTTCTAATGTTTGCTCATTTAAGCGATTTGCTGTTTTTAATAGTCCTTCACTTTCCATTTTTAAACTTGTTTTTAATAAGTCTAATTTATTCATACCCTATTTTCTCCAATTCATTTAATGTTAATAATTCTAAAAATGAGTTACAATCATTGATTTGTTTTAATTTTTCTTGAAATAAATCTGTATCTGATAAAAGTTTTACTAAATCTGCCATGACATGAATATGCTTTTTGTGATCAATGGCACTTAAGAAAAACAGGCATGAAATAGGTTCTTTTTGTCTTTGAAACATAATCGGTTCTTGTAGTTTCACAAAGGATATTGCAACATCATGTGAGCCATTTTCAGGTTTTGTATGTGGCATTGAAATCCCTGGTGAAATAAGCATCGCATCTTGCCTTTCTTCTATATGCTTTAAAATATGTTCCACATATCGTTTTTCAATCACACCGTCATCAAGCAATGGTTGTGCTGCATACTCAATAGCTTCTTGTATAGTTGTTGCAGGACAGTTTAATTGAATATACTGTTGTTTTATGACATCGGATAATCGTAAAACATGTTTTGTTTCAAAAGACATTTGATTGTTTGAAAAATATTTAAATAAATCTCTTCTTAGTGCTTTCGCATTATGAACAGTTGCATATTTTTCAACAATGTTCATCACTGTTTCAACACCTGGCAATCTAAAATGTTTATTTCCAATTTCTGAATAAACTTGACGAATAATATCATATTTTTCATCGACACTCATAATAGGATTTACGACAAACACTGGTTTTGATGTTTCAAGTAATTTATAGTTTGGAATTGTTGAAAACACAATATCGTAGGTATTTGTATCTAGTTTAAAGTATGTGTCATAATCAACTGGACCAATAAAAGTCATATCCGAAAAAATATTTTTCAATTCAGTATAAATAATAGCCGAACTACCAATACCATTTGGACAGACAACAATTGCTGTTGTTTTATGTGTCATCGTGATATTAGAATGATTTTGTATCATTGCTGAAAAATGCATGGTTAAAAAAGCAATTTCTTCATCGGGAATTGAACTACCAAATACTGATTCAATAGATGATAACGTTTCTTTCACAATAAAAAACATTTCTTTGTATTGCTGTTTTGTTTCATGAATCAATCCATTGATAATCGGTAATCTAAAAAGCATACGATAATAAGTAGGACGTATATGACTATATAGCTGTTTTAAAACTGAAAACTTATCATCAAATTGTATACCTGCCAATAATTCAAAACGAAATACAATGCGTTCTACTATATCTAAAATAAGCATTCTATCAAAGGAAGTTTCTCCTATATTACCTACGGTTTGTCCGAGTAACCATGCTGTTAAGTACAACACTTCATTCTTTTCTACTAAACCAAATGTACTTAAAATATCTTTTGCCAAACGATATTCTTTTGCTTCTTCAAGAGAATGCTTAAATTGAAATGGAATTGTTTTTTTCATACGATATTTTAAAATAAGTAGAAAATATGCAAATTCATTTAAACGATTTTCTACAAATGTAATACGATGTTCTTGACTAATCACTGTAATTTTTTCTTTGATTTCCTGCACATGTTCATCAATATTTTCTTTTAAATAACGTTTAAAAAAAATAGAGTAAATAATATCATGATGCTCTGAAAAATCAATCATAATTTGACGGATTAAAAATCGTCGTATATCAAACTCTTCTCCCGATAGATAATAACCATCTTTTCTAGAATATAAAAGGTTGATACGATAGTTTAATAATTCATGCTCTAATTGTTTTAAATCATTCATCAATGTTGTTTTTGAAATTTTTAATAAATCAATAAAATCATTGACAGCAATATAATCTGAATATTGAGATACTAATATTAAAAAAATAAAGTATCGTCTTTCTTCACTATCTAAAATATATGATGTTAAATAATCTGAACTAGACGGATATTGTCTTAAAAAACTGAATTGAGCTGTTGTTAGCCTAATGAGTGTACTATTCATACGAAGTGGCATCAATTTATAATCGACAAGCAATTCATTTATTTTGTTTAAAGAATAATCAATTTGACGTAAGGTTAATTTCGTTTCTCTTTCAATACGATTGATATCTGTTTCTTTATTTTTTAAAATACTATTCAAAACGAGTGTTGCTTTTTTATCTAACATATCTACTCCTCATTTTCTAGTTGTTTCTAAACAAGGTCACTCCTTCAACAAAACGTGCTGCATTTTCACGAATATTTTCTACGGTACCTGTAGTTAATAAGCTACCTACCCCAACAACTTGAATACCGTTTTTCAACCATTCTCCAATATTTTCAGGTGTTGCACCACCAGATGATAAGATTGGTAAATATGGTAATGGTGTTTTAAACACTTTTCCTAAACTTGCACCATAATAGTTAGAAATAGGGAATGCTTTTATCATAGACGCTCCATATTCTAATGCTTCAATGACTTCGGTATAAGACGTACATCCTGGCATATAAGGCACTTGATATCTATTACATAATTTAGCTACATCTTTACTAAAATTAGGTGAAATAATAAATTTTGCACCAGCTAAAATCGCAATACGTGCAGTTTCACTATCTAAAACTGTCCCTGCACCTACAAGCATTTTATCTTGATATTTTTCTTGAATTGCTCTAATAAATTCCGGTGCACGACTATTAGTAAAACTAATTTCCATGCAATCGACACCACCGGCTAAACAGCCATCTACAATTTCAAATCCTCTTTGAATCGTATCAATACGTACAATAGCCATAATAGCTGTTTGATATAAACGATTTAATGTTTCTAATTTTGTCATCTTAGTTTTCCTCCTTGAAATAGTTGTCCAAAACGTCTTTAATATCTTGCTGATACTCATCTAAAACTGGTAGAACTGGTCGTCTAGCCTCTCCAACATCATGACCAACATACGTCAAGGCATACTTTAAAACAGATGGAATAGAACCATATTTTAAGATACGTCTAAATTCTTCGATACTATTTTGGTAGTCTTGTGCTTTTTCAAGATTACCTGCTTGATATTCACGAACAATGGCGACATCTATATCTGTTAACACATTAGAGGTAGCAGCAACAGCTCCGGCAGCGCCTAGCTTTAATGCATTTAAAATAAGAGAATCGGAACCCGATAATACTTTAAAATCTTTTTCTTTTGTTTCATCAATATAAGCTTTTATATTGTCAATGTTTCCACTACTATCTTTAATCCCAATTATATTTGTGATATCAGCTAGTTTTTTTACAAGTGTAGGACTTAGTGGATTACCTGTTAATCCGGGCATATTATATAAAATAACTGGAATTGTCACATTTCTGGCAATGGCTTTAAAATGCTCATACAATTCTTCTTCTTTTAATTTCACAAAATAAGGGGCAATCACCGATAAAGCATCTGCTCCAATACTTTCCATGTCTTTTGCTAAAGAAATAACTTCGTTTGTATCATTACCACCAACACCTACATAAACAGGTACACGTTTATTTGTATATGACACAACATATTTTGCAAAGTCTAATTTTTCCTCTTTTGTCATGACATGAAATTCACCATTTGTTCCTAAAATAAATAAACCCGATACTTGTTTGCTTATTAAATGGTCAATTAACTTTTCAGTCGCTTGCCAATTTATTGTATTGTCTTTATCAAATGGTGTTACCATTGCCGTAATCAGTCCACCTAATGTCATTGTAAAACCTCCTAAAAAACAAAACTCAGCGAATAAATCCCACTGAGTTTTGCATATATTATTTAAAGATACTTAAAATACCGTCTAATAAAATACCAGTCACATTGTAGTCAATATTTGGGAATGTTGAACCTTGTATGCCTAATTGACCGTATAGTGGGAATAAGACAACTGGTAGGAATGCTAATAATAATCCTGCCACGAATGAGCCTGCAATCGCACCTCTCCAACCACCTGTTGAGTTACCAAAGACTGCCGCCGTTCCTCCTGAGAAGAAGCAAATGTGTGCTGCTGGAATAATTACGATTGGGAATTTAAATAAAATCATAATAAACACAGCTAACAATCCTGCCGCATAGCTTGAAAGGAAACCAACAATAACTGCTGTTGGTGCAAATGGGAATACTGTTGGTACGTCTAATGCAGGTCTTGAATTTGGAATGAATTTTTCTGAAATAGACACAAACGCCGCTGTAATTTCACCTAAGAACATTCTTACACCAGTCATTAAAATTGACATACCTGCTGTAAATGTAAAGGCTTGGATAAGTGGGAATACTAACCAATGTTGACTACCAGCTAATGCTTTTGTTGCTGTTTCTCCTGCAGCAAAAGTTGCAACATAGAATAAAACAAGCATAATAACAGATACACCCATTAAGAAATCTTTAAAGAATGATAACCATTTAGGAAATTTAATAGTTTCTGTACTTTCAGATTCATATTTACTGAAGAATTTACCGATATAACCTGATAAAGCATAGCCAAACATGTTAAAGTGTCCGATTGCTGTTGCATCACTACCTGTGATTTTACGCATAAATGGTTGACATAACGCTGGTAAGAAAGCAGACATAAATCCTAGTAATGTTCCACCTAAAACAATTGCCAAGACATCATCAAATCCATGTGCTTTAAAAATCAGTGACAATACACATGCAAAGAATAAACTGTGTCCTGTTGTGAAGAAAATGTTTTTAAATGGTGTGATACGTGCAAATACTAAGTTCATCACAAAACCTAAAATAAGTGTAGAAGATGTTACTAATGCAAACTCTTTTTGCGCTAAAGCTGTTGCTGCTTCTGGAGAAGCGATAACACCTTGAATGTTAAATCCTGTTTGGAATAATGTATTAAATTTTTGTAGAGCACCTGTAATGATAGATCCTCCGGCACTAAATACTAAAAAGCCGATAATCGTTTTAAAGGTACCTGTTAAAATTTCAACACCGCCTTTTTTCTGTGCAAGTAAACCAACAAATGCAACCAGTCCTAATAAAATAGCCGGTGTACTTAATAGACTAATCAAAATATCCATAACTCTCTCCCTCTCTTCATATGATTTATAATTCGCTTAATGCTTTTTCTAGTTTTTCTTTAATTTCTTTTTTATCTACAATATTTGTAATACCTACTACTTTTTGTGGTACACCTTTTTCAGTTAACTCTTGTGCCACATCTGGTAATGTAATCAATAATTCACCGTCAAAACCTGGTACACCATCTAAAGAAGAATGTTCAATTTGTAAATCAAATCCTTCTTCTTTCACAACTTCAAGTACTTTGATTTTTAACATCAAACTTGATCCTACTCCTGCTCTACAAGCAACTAATGCTTTTGCCATAATAATACCTCCTAATTGTTATTTAAAAATAATGCCATAATATCTTTTGGTTCTTTTGCAAGTTCCACTTGAGAAAGAAATGTATCACTGCTCAAATAAGAAACCAATTCTGCTAATACTTCTAAGTGACTATTACTATCCGGTGCACTTAGTGAAAATAAATATTTTACTGGATCATTGGCTTGATTTCCTGATACAACAGGTGTTTTTAATCGTGTTAGCCCCATCCCTAATTTCAATGCTCCACACTGACTTGGTGCATGAGGTAGTGCTACATGTTTCGTAATCACAATGTAAGGGCCTGTTTCCTTATAAATACGAATAATGTTATCCACATACTCTTGAGAAACAAACCCATTTTTTAATAATGGGGCAACCGATAGTAAAATCGCATCTTCAAAGTTGTCGGCTTCAACATCTAATTGAATATGTGTTTCTCTTAGTACATCTTTTAACATGTCCTCACCTCCATTCCTTAATTCTATTATATGGTTACGGTTTCAGTGCTTCAATACAAATTGGGTTCATCTTTTGTTTGTACCCCGTGCAAAAAGTGAACTGAACATGCTCTTTTTCTCAATCTAAAAGTTTATATAAATAAATTGTAGAAAAATATGACGAATATAAAATGCGATGTTCTCTATTTTTATTTTTATCTATGTCATAGAAATACAGAAGTGGAGCAACATCAACTTGTTGCTCCACTTCGATATGACGACTATTAAGTCATTCGGCATCTTTCAATAAACGATTAATATGAATGGCTAAATACGTTACTTCATCAACTGATATTTTACTACCATAGTGTTGATAAATAAATTGTTGAATTTTTTTAGCATCTTCCATTGCTTTTGGGTAATTTTCAGATACTTGTTGAAACAATAACATATTATCATCATTTATCATTTCATGGGATAAAAAACGTTCTACAAAAAAGCGAATGTGGACGATAAAACGTTTATAGTGAATGGAATCCTCTTTTAAAGACTTTCCAAGTGTATACTTGACTAAATTAACAATATTTCCAATCATTTTGACACTTTTTTGTGCATTTTTCTCATCTCCTGCTTGACGCGCATTGATAAAATGAAATGCGATATTAGCAGCTTCTTCCTCTGGCAATGTTTCTTGAAAAACGTTCTCAATTAATCCAATAGCATATTGCCCAATTTTAAATTCTTGAGGATAGTATAACTTCACTTCCCAAAACACTTTATTACTCAAAACAATACCTTGTTGATGACGCTCAATCGCAAAATGAATATGGTCTGTTAACGATAAATACAATAACGGAGAAACTGTTTCGTCTAATAATTGCTCTGAAAAAGATAAAATATCGTTTGTTATATCAAAATATTGACTTGGAATATTTTCAATGAGGTAAAATAGTTGTCGTGCTTGAGGTGTCTCAACTGGAAAAAATAATTGACTAATTTGATTTTTTTCCAATGCTTCTCCCGGCTTTTTTCCATAACCAATGCCTTTTCCAAGCGCAATCATTTCTTTGCCTTTATCATCAACTAAAACAACACTGGAATTAAGCACTTTTTTAATAACCGACATACGCCACCTCCTACTTTTTAATCGCCTAAATCTTCTCCATTTGATGCGATTACTTTTTTATACCAATAAAATGAATCTTTTTTATAACGTTTATAGGTACCATTACCTTCATCATCAATATCTACATAAATAAAACCATAACGTTTACTCATTTGTGATGTACCAGCACTAACAATATCAATAGCACCCCAGCTTGTATATCCTAATAACTCTACACCTTCATCGACTGCTTCTTTCATTTGTTCAAAATGTGCTTTAAAATATGCGACACGATACGGATCATGGATTGAACCGTCCTCTTCTAAGACGTCTTTTGCACCCATTCCATTTTCTACAATCATCAATGGTTTTCTATAACGGTCATATAATTCAAGTAATGAAATCTTTAATCCTTTTGGATCAATTTGCCAACCCCAGTCAGTCGCTGGTAAATAAGGATTTTTCACTCCTAGAACCGTATTTCCGGGTGTTCTTGGAGCATTTGGATCGGTTGATTCTGCCATAGACATATAATAACTAAATGATACAAAATCAACTGGATATGCTTTTAATAATGCTAAATCATCAGGTTCAAATGATAACACAATACCTTTTTTTTCTAAAGCATTTAGTGTTAATCTTGGATACTCACCAAACACTTGCACATCGGCATAAAAATAATTTTGTAAATTCTTTTTCAGCGTTAATTCAACATCTTCTGGTTTACATGTTAATGGATACGTTGTTAATTTTGTTAACATACAGCCCATTTTAGCATTTGGAATTATCTCTTTTAATAATTTTGTTGCTTTAGCAGACGCCACAAACTGATGATGTAATGCTTGATAAATGACTGCTTCTTCTTGATTTTCAGGGCATTGATCTGGAATAATACCAGCCGTTGTGAAAGGATGTCTTAAAATGCTATCAACTTCATTAAAACTTAGCCAGTACTGCACTGTATTAAACTCTGTAAAGCACACTTGACAAAAACGTAGAAAATCATCAATCACCACTCTGTCTACCCAACCATTACCATTTAAACTCAAATGCAATGGCATTTCATAATGTGACAATGTTACAATCGGTTCAATACCTAATTCATTCATTTTATGAAACATTCTTTTATAAAATGCAATACCTTTTTGATTCGGAGTTAATTCTTTTCCTGTTGGGAATAAGCGACTCCATGCAATCGACACACGTAATGCTTTAAAACCCATTTCTGCAAATAATTCTAAATCTTCATCAACATGATGATAAAAGTCAATACCACGACGTTTGGGATACCATTTATCGCTCGTATCTTTTGCAGCTTTTAACACACTTTCTGTTGTGACAGTCATGTGTCCTTTATAATTTTTTACATCTAAATCAGGACGATACATCGCAATATCGGCAACGGATAATCCTTTACCGTCTACATTCCAAGCACCTTCTGCTTGATTGGCTGCAATGGCACCACCCCATAAAAATCCTTCTGGTAAAACTGTCATCTTATTCTCCTTTCTTATCAATCGTGAGTAATATATCTTTTGTTGTTGTATGTGTTTGTGCTGATAAATGTATGTTATAGTGCTGGTGATTTGTTACAATCATCATAACAGTTGGGTCATAACCTTCTTGTTTAATTTTTTCAACATCAAATGTTACTAACACATCACCTTTATTTACAATAGCACCATTCTCCACATGTTTTGTGAAATACATACCATTTAATTTTACCGTGTCAATTCCAATATGAAATAATACTTCTGCACCTAATGTATCTTTTAACATCACCGCATGTCCAGTTTCATAAACCACCTCAACTGTTCCTGTAAAAGGTGATACAAGCACACCATCTGATGTTGGTTCAATGGCAATACCTTCCCCAACTAATTTAGACGAAAACACATCATCATTAACTTGTTCTAATGGAACAATATTCCCTTCAACTGGACTAATATAACGAATAGTTGTGTCTTTTTCTTGTTCTTTATATTGAATGAATGTTGCCACAAACGCAATGACAAATGCCAATGCAAAACCAACAAATGCCCACACTAAATTCATTGGATTGGCAGGATTTGTAAACATCGTCATAGATGCTAGACCTGGCCCAACTAATGCAAAAGCCTCCACAGCAACAATTCCAATAAACGCTCCACTAATCAATGAACTTAACACAACGCTATACAAAACAGCTTTATGTTGTAATGTTACCCCGTATAATGCAGGTTCTGTAATCCCAAATAATGCTGAAATACCTGATGACATAGCCGTTGCACGTAATTTTTCATCTTTTGTTTTTAAAGCAACTGCAAAAGATGCACCTGATTCTGAAATATTATGTGCTAATGATGCAGGTAAGTACAAAATTTCTTTATGCAACTCACCCATTGTTGCAATAGCATAAGGTAACATTGCTTTATGCATTCCTGTAGCAACCATAAATGGTAAAACAGATGCAAGTAAAGCTGTTGCTACCCACCCTAAATGACGGAATAAGAATAAAATAACAGTTGAGAATAATTGACCGAAATTAAATCCTAGCGGTCCTAAAATAAACAATGTAATTGGTACTGTAATCGCCAATGACATCATTGGTACAAAGAAAATACGAATTGGTTTTGGTGTATATTTTGTTAACTGTTTTTCTAATACAGCATATAATAAAACTGTTAAAATAGCAGGAAATACTTGATACGCATATGCAATATTTTGTACAGATAAACCAAATAATACTAATCCCTCTGTTAATAATTTTGTCACAGCAGGTAATAACAATACACCAACTGCTGATGCTGCAACTAATTCATTCACTTTTAATTTTTTAGCTGTTGAAACAGCAACAAGCAATGGTAAAAAGTAAAGTGGTGCATCACCAATTTGATTGAATACGACAAATGCTGTTGAATCTTTAGGTAAAATACCACATAAATTTAATAATAATAAAATTGATTTCAACACACCCCCACCGGCAATTGCGGGTACTAATGGTTGGAACACACCTACTAAGAAATCTAAAAAGACACTTGTCCACGGTACTTTTTTATTTGATATTGGTGTTGTTGAAGCAGATACCTCTCCAACTAATTTTCTTACTTCTTCATAAACTTCATTAACTTCATTTCCGATAATGATTTGTGTTTGTATATTTTGTCTTACGCCTACAACACCATCAATACTTTCTAAAGCACTTATATTCACTTTATCATTGTTAACCAATGTAAAACGTAAACGTGTTGAGCAATGCTCAAAATGAGAAATATTTTCCTTTCCTCCAATGTGTTTTAACACATCTTCTGCTACTTTTTTATAGTTCATATGAAACACTCCTTTTCTTTTGGCTCTTCGTCAAATTGTGTTGGTGGAGAGAAATAGTGAGTATGTTGGTAGTGAATGGCATTAACCATTCACTACCTTTTTCACATTCTTTTTCTGCCACTGAGAATGGTGTT
>NZ_WNJX01000034.1:0-16666 GCF_010892375.1 Granulicatella sp. zg-84
TTAATCATACAACACCATTCTCAGTGGCAGAAAAAGAATGTGAAAAAGGTAGTGAATGGTTAATGCCATTCACTACCAACATACTCACTATTTCTCTCCACCAACACAATTTGACGAAGAGCCAAAAAAATTCATGTTCATTCTCTTTTTTCATCAATACAATAATATCTTTTACATTATTAGTCTATATATTTTGAATTGGTTTTATTTAACCATGCATAAGCAAGACCAATGACAAGTCCTCCACCGATATAGTTACCAATAAAGGCAAATAGCCATTGTTTTACTATATTGAACCATGTAAAATAATCTAATTGCTGTGCAATATCGTTAAATTTCACAATAGAAAAAGAAGCAAAATTAGCTACAACGTGTTCTTCTCCTAAATAAACAAATAAGAAAATAGCAGATAAAACAACAGCAATTTTTGCACCTGGTTTTTCGATAAATAAATATGCTAAAATAGCAACATTCACAAAAATATTTGCCAATATACCTTCTAATACAATCAATTCAGGTGTTCTAAGTACTTTGGTTTGAACAATAGATGACACAATGAAATTATCTGGTTTTATATGAGAAAATGCACTAGAATGTGCGAATAAATATCCAATAAGCATGGCACCTATCAAATTAAACAATAAACAGTAAAATAAAATAATAATAGCTTTTTTAAGTGATATATATTTATGATACACGCCTGCTGTTAAGTACATCATATTTGATGTTGCTAATTCAGCATTTAAAAATAAAATATAAATAAGTCCCCATGCAAATAAAAACGAAAACATGAACTTACCTAAATCTGGATGAATATGGCTTATTTTTTCAGCTGCATAAGCTCCTCCTGCTGTACTCATTGTTAAAAATACTCCAGCAAAAATTGAGCGCATTGCATAGCGTGATTTACTGTTATCAAATAACTCTTCTTTTTTATGACAAACTTTTTCTATTTTAGTTAAAAACAAATTTATAACATCTCCTTTCTTTTTCTGCTTGTGAATATAATCACATAAAGACACGGCCATTTCACAAACAACATCTACATTATAACATAAAAACGTAACAGGCAGGACACTCTTTTCCATGCCTGTTACGTTTTTTAGTCTAAAATTGAATAGATAAATCAACAACTGATTCAACAGCTTTTAATAAGGCACCACTTTGTAATGCTTCTGTTGCTTTATTTAATTCTTCATATATTTCAATATCTTTATCGTATTCAATCACATTGACAAATTTTCTAAATGTATCGTACGCAGCTTGCGTTCCTGCTCCTAATTGTGTTGTTTGTTCTTTCAAATCTAAAGCTTGACATGCTGCCATAATTTCTGTGGCAACAATACGTCTTGAATTTTTTACAATTTCAGCAGCTTTACGAGCGGCTGTTGTTCCCATGCTGACAAAGTCCTCTTGATTTTCACAAGACGGGATAGAGTCTACACTTGCTGGATGTGATAAAATTTTATTTTCTGATGCCAATGATGCACAAGCATATTGCGTAATCATAAATCCTGAATTTAACCCTGGATATTTCACTAAGAATGATGGTAATTTACTTAATTGAGAGTTAACTAAACGTTCAACACGGCGCTCAGAAACATTCCCAATTTCCGATACAGCAATGCCTAAAAAATCAAATGGCTGCGCCAATGGTTCACCATGGAAATTACCTCCAGAAATGACTTTACCGTCTTTAGTAATAATTGGGTTATCTGTAACAGAGTTGATTTCAATTTCAACTTTTTCTTTTACATAAGCAACACTATCTTTACTTGCACCATGAATTTGCGGAATACAACGCAATGTATATGGATCTTGTACACGTGTTGGTGTGGCAACCGTTGTATGTGCACTATCTTTAATTAAGTGACGAATATTACGAGCTGTCGCTAATTGTCCACTTTGAGGGCGAATTGTATGTAAATCTTCTTCAAATGGACTTGAAATACCATTATGTACTTCTAAAGATAATGCTCCTGCAATATCTGATAATTTTAATAATTCAATGGCATCATATGTTGCTAGTGCTCCAACACCAGTTAATACCGTTGTCCCATTGATTAAGGCTAACCCTTCTTTTGCACTTAACTCAATAATTTCTAGCCCTGCTTTCTCCATTGCTTGTCTACCCGGTAATAATTCACCTTTATAATATGCTTTACCTAAACCTAATAAAGGCAATACCATGTGTGATAATGGTGCTAAATCTCCAGATGCTCCTAGCGATCCTTTTTCAGGGATAAAAGGATGTACACCTGCATTCAGCATACCTATCAATGCTTCAATGGTACTCAAACGAATACCTGAACAACCTTTCAATAACGAATTTACACGAATTAACATAATAGCACGTACTACATCTTCTGGAAATGGATCACCGAATCCGCTTGAATGTGTGCGAATCAGGTTTTCTTGTAACTGTGCAGTATCTTCTGGAGAAATACTCACATTACATAATGAACCAAATCCTGTATTAACACCATAAACAACACGTTTTTCTCTTACGATGTCATCAACAATTCTTCTTGATTCAATAACAGCTGCTTTTGCATCTTCTTTTATTTCACATTTAGCATAAAAACGAGCTACATCAACAACTTCATCTAGTGTTAAACTATTTCCATCTAATACAACAACATTTGTCATAATTTTCAACCGTCCCTATCTATTGATTTATTTTAAAAATGCTCTTACTTGAGAAACAAAATATAATGAACCTGTAATCAATAAGGTACTTTCAGCACTACTTTCTTTTTTATACACATTGACAAAATTTTGCCAGTCATCAATCGTACAAATACCTTCTTGACGATATTGTTCAACATCTTCTAAAGTCATCGCTTTTGGATAATCGAATGTCGTTAACACAAGTTTAACATGCGGAATATTCTTCAGCATTCCAATCATCTCATGAATATCTTTTGTTGTTAAAGCAGAAAATAAAATTGTGAGATTTTCTTTTGTAAATTTGTTTTCAATATTATCCACCAAACGTAACATTGCATGAACATTATGTGCACCATCTAAAATAATATCAGGTTCTGTTAATACTTTTTCCATACGTGCAGGCCAAAACGCTTTGGATAAGCCTGCATAAACATATTCCTCTTTAAAAAGAACATTTTGTTCTTGACAATACACACAGAAGAGCTGTACAGCTAATCCCGCATTTTCCACTTGATGTTTACCAAGTAAAGAAACAAAAAGTTTATCAAGATGACAAGTCTGATTTGAAAAATTAAAGCATTCACCCCAGTTTTCTTCTTGTGGCACATACGTCACTTGATAATCACGATTTAGCATATATATGCGACTATTTTTGTTATGTGCTGTTTCTTCAATGACTTGTAAAGCGGACGAAACAATATTTCCTGTAACAACCGGAATACCTTGCTTAATAATACCGGATTTTTGTGCAGCAATTTCTTCTAATGTATGACCTAAAATATCTATATGATCTAACCCAATGGTAGTGATAGCTGTTAAAATTGGAGATATAACATTTGTACTATCCAACAAGCCACCTAAACCAACTTCTAATAGTAGAATATCTACTTTTGTTTCTTTAAAGTAATCAAATGCGATTACTGTCAATATTTCAAATTCTGTTATACCTGATAATTCAGATATTGTATCCATTTTTTCAACTAAAGGTTTATATTTTTGAACATATTCAATAATTTTTTCATCTGTAATATGAACGCCATTGATGGCAATCCGTTCGTTAAAGGCTTCTATATATGGTGAAGTAAACGTTCCAACAGTTAAACCTAATTCTTCTAGCATATAACGTAAGTATGTTACTGTTGAACCTTTCCCATTCGTTCCAGCAATGTGAATAGTTGGAATAGCACGATGCGGATTATCAACCATTTCTAATAATGTTTCCACTCTTTCCAATCCTAATCTTGGGGCAAGTGTCACTCTTGAGTGAATCCATGCTAACGCTTCTTCAATATTCATTGACATTCATATCATCCTATCTATCTTTAATTATTGTCTATAAACAATGTACTTTCTATTATACCCTTTTCTTACCAAATAAGAAATAGCATACAGAGGCAACTAAGATACCGATACCACCGTAAAGGAAATTTTTTGGTGTATCTCCCCAAATCATCAACAAGCTGACAATTGTTGCAATAATTGGAATCACTGGACCAAATGGTACTCTAAACACCGGTTTAATACCCATATCTTTTTTGCGTAAAACAACTACAGCTGCAGCAGTTGGAATGTATTGAATAAAGCGGAAAACGACACTCAATGTAGCTAATTGCTCAAAAGAACCAGTTAACAAGAATAGACATGCACATCCACCAGAAATAAGAATAGCGGCAATAGGTGCTCCATTTGCTGTTTTTCTAGCAATAAACGACGGCAATAATCCTTCTTCAGCAATAGCTGCTCCATATCGTGGTACCATAATAGATTCTCCAACATTCAAACCTGTAATCGATACTAACGCACCAATCGCAACAATCCAACGCCCAGCAGGACCAATCATCATGGCAAAAGCATCTTGCACAGGTGCATTTGTGTTCATAATATCATTGCCTAACATAGCAATAGCACCTGCAATAATTAAAATATATAAAACAGATACAATAGAAATAGAACCTAAAATTGCTTTTGGCACATTTTTCTCTGGATTACGCATTTCTCCAGCAACAATGGGCATTGATTCAAAACCAATAAATGCATAAAATACGATTAAAGCTGTTGCAGATACACCGTCAAATAATGATTTTCCGGGTGCTAATTGTAAAAATGGTGTAAAATTCCCTTTATCAATACCATGTCCGATAAAGAACAATGTACAGATAGCAAATCCAATGATTGGTATCAATTTAATAATCGTCATACTCAATGTAAACATTTTTGATGTTTTTAATCCTGCAATATTCATTAAAGATAGCAAAACAATTAAAGAGATACTCAATAATAAATTTTGTCCTTCAAACGCTGGAAAAGTGACAATAAATAATTTCGCAAATCCTGCCGCCATTGCTGACCAAGCTGTTACTGTAACAACCCAACCTAAAAATCCAACATTAAATCCAACAAAATCACCAAATGCTGCTTTAGCATATTGAAATGCTCCACCATTTTTATTAAAATAGCCGGCTACTTCAGCAAAACAAACAGCCAACATTAACACTAATATAGCATCAAATACCATCGCCGCAATAGAGGCTGGTCCTAAATCTTGATATATTTTTTTAGGTAATAAGAAAATACCCGAACCAATAACAGCATTGATACCGTATAATGTAGCTCCACCTAAACTAAATTTAGCTTTTTCATTTTGTACTTCATTACTCATATTCTTCCCTCACAATTTTTCATAATCATTATCACATATACTTACTTGAATATATACTGGTACATGATCTTGTATATGTGATAAAGTGTGTACTTCATAATCATCTAGGATATTTGTTACATGTAAACTATGATGTTTAGGTAATGTGAGATTTACCATATCTTTGCCATTTTTATAAAATGTAAGCTGAATATCTTGTATGGCGAACAAAATATACACAATACCTTTTTTTAATACGCTTACATCTTTTGCGTTATACACGCCTACCTCACTTTTATATGTGGGCTTATAAATAACATTAAAATCAACACATTTCCCATAACTAACTGTTTTCATATCTCCATTGAAGAAATAGATCTCAAAGGATTGTAAAACAATTTTTTTCTGACTTATATCAGGATGTTGCAATGTCAATGTCTGTTGTATCGGCATAATGATACGATTATAATTTGGTAACGACGTAAATACTGTTTTTTCTAAATTAATCGTCGCAGACGACACACGATAATCAAATTCGCCTACTTCAAATTTGGCATGTGGTGGAGCAAGACAAATTTGAGTTGTCTTACCACCACTCCAAACAGATACAACATACTCTTTTTTATCAATTATTTGTATGTTCATCATAAATCCTAACTAGAATAATCCAGTAATATTTCCTTTTTCATCTACATCAATTCGTTCAGCTGCTGGTGATTTTGGTAAACCTGGCATCGTCATAACAGCTCCTGTTAAAGCAACAATAAATCCTGCTCCAGCAGATACTTTTAAATTACGAATGGTCACCGTAAAGTCTTTTGGTGCACCTAATAAAGTAGCATCATCTGAGAAAGAATACTGTGTTTTTGCCATACATATTGGATATTCACCAAAACCTAGTTTTTCTAATTCTTGCAGTTCTTTCTTAGCTGCCGGTGTTAACTCAACACCTTTACCACCATACACTTTTTGAACAATTTTATTTAATTTTTCTTCAATACTATCTTCTAAATCATATACAAAACTAAAATTATTTGGTTTTTCTACTAATTCAACAACTTTATGTGCAAGTTCGATACCACCTTTTCCTCCTGCACCCCACACATCAGATAATACCACATCAACACCTCGTGTTTGACACGCTTTGTGAACAGCATCTAATTCCTCTTGTGTATCTGTAGGGAATTTATTGATAGCAACAACAACTGGCAACCCATAAACATTTTGTATATTATCTAAATGTTTGTCTAAGTTTGTTAAACCGGATAAAACAGCAGCAACATTTTCCGTTCCTAACTCTGCTTTTGCCACACCTCCATGCATTTTTAATGCACGCACAGTTGCAACTAAAACAACAGCATCTGGTTTTAAATTAGCCATACGACATTTAATATCAATAAATTTTTCAGCACCTAAATCAGCTCCGAAACCTGCTTCGGTAACCGTATAATCAGCATACTTCATTGCTAATTTTGTTGCCAATACACTATTACAACCATGTGCAATATTTGCAAAGGGACCTCCGTGAATGAATGCAGGTGTATGCTCTAATGTTTGCACTAAGTTTGGATGAATAGCGTCTTTTAATAAGGCCGTTAATGCTCCTTCTGCTTTTAAGTCACCCGCTGTAATAGGCTCTCCTGAGTAACTATACCCAACAATAATTTTACGTAATCTATCTTTCAAATCAGTAATACCACTTGCTAAACATAGAATTGCCATAATTTCCGAAGCAACGGTAATATCATATCCATCTTCTCTAGGAACACCGTTCACTTTCCCTTGTAATCCATTCACAATATGGCGTAATTGACGATCATTCATGTCTACAACACGTTTCCAAGTGATGCGACGTGAATCAATCCCTAATGTGTTCCCATGATGAATATGGTTATCTAATAGCGCTGCTAATAAATTATTTGCTGCACCAATCGCATGGAAATCACCTGTAAAGTGTAAGTTTATATCCTCCATTGGTACAACTTGTGCGTAGCCACCACCAGCTGCTCCACCTTTCACACCAAAAACAGGACCTAAAGACGGTTCACGCAATGCAATCATTGCATTTTTTCCGATATATGATAAAGCATCCGCTAATCCAACTGACGTTGTTGTTTTACCCTCGCCTGCAGGTGTTGGTGTAATCGCTGTGACTAAAATCAATTTACCGTCTTTATGCTCTTTTAAAGCTGTTAATTGATTGACATCCACTTTTGCTTTATATTTGCCATAAAGTGATAAGTTATCTTTGTCAATACCGACTCTTTTAGCAACTTCTTCAATCGGTTCCATCTCTACTTGATTTGCAATTTCAATATCTGTTAAATATGCCATATTTACCCACCTTTACAATGTTTTTAAAATTTGTTCGTAAATATCATCTGCCAATGCGATACCTGTTTCTAATAAACGGTCACTACTTGCTTTATATTCCGATACAAAAGCATCGTCTTTAATACTAGATAAGTTAATTAAAACATTTAAGTAAGCACCTTGTAATCCAGATTTTAAATTCAATGCGGCAACGCCTAAATCACTTGCTGCATTTGTATTAGATTTTCCAATAATGCTTTTTGTTGTGTTTAAAGCATCTAAAATTATTTCCATTAAATCCAATGGCGATTTTGCTGCTACTTTTAAAGCATTTTGCATCGCTTTTTGACGAGCTACTCTTTCTTCATCAGTTTCTTTTGGCATACTAAATACTGCTGAAACAACATTAAATGCTTCTGTATCATCATCAATGGCTTTTAATAGTTTTTCCTGTAATATAATTGTTTTATCTAAACATACTTGCACATCTGTTTCAAATTCTACGTATTTTTTCTTGCCAACAGTTAACTCACACACCATTTTTGTTAATGATATTCCCATTGCAGCCGCTAAAGCAGAAGCAGAACCACCCCCTGGAGCCGGTTCATTAGAACCTAACACTTGCATAAATTCACTTACTTTTAAATCAACTAATTTCATGCCCTCTCTCCTTATTCTATTATTTTCCAGTTTACTAATTTAATAAATGGTTTTCTAAAACTTGTTTACCATAATCAAAATCTTCAATTTGTAAGTAATATTCTGCACAATCTACTAAAGCTTTGGCAGGTGTTAACCCAATGACTTCACTACCGATAATATTGACACCATAACGTTTTGCTTCAAAACGAATCGTTTCAAACACACGATACAATGGTGTTCCTTCATAATTCACCATATTCATAGATACTTGTGCAATATTTCTATCTTCTAACATAACACCAATACCTTTACAATATTTAAACCCTCCACTTGATGCACGTACAATTTTTGCGATTTTATTAGCAATGGTAATATCGGATGTATCTAAATTAACATTAAATGCTACTAAAGGCATTCTCGCACCTACAGCTGTTACACCTGCTGTTGGATGAATTTTTCTTTCACCGAAATCTGGTGCCCATTCTTCTTCTAACAATTTCTCAGGCATGCCTTCAAATTGACCTTTTCTTACTTTCGCTAAATTCACACGTTCCGGTGTTGACGCAGAATCTTCGTATAAGAAAATTGGGATAGATAACTCATCATTGATACGTTTAGCTACTTTTTTAGAAATATCAACACATTCTTGGGCTGTAATATCTTTAATTGGTACAAATGGTACAACGTCTGTCGCTCCCATACGTGGATGTTCACCAACATGTTTTGTCATATCAATATGTTCACTTGCATATTTTACTAATTGGAAAGCTACCTCTTGAATACTTTCTTCATCACCCACTAATGTAAAGACACTACGATTATGACTAGTATCTGATGAATAATCTAATAATGTAACACCCGGTACACTCTTAGCCGTTTGTACAAGCCCTTGTATCACCTCTTCATTACGTCCCTCACTAAAATTTGGAATACATTCAACTAATTTTGCCATTTTTTTCTTCCTTTCTTACTATTTATTTTTTATTTAATAAACTAATTTAAAATTGAGCTCTTGTAACATTCTTCCCATTTGATTTATCACAATGAACTCTGTATATCGTTACCCACGGTTAACAATAAAAGCACATGTATCAACGTGCTAATATGAATACATAAAGATTTTATATTACTTTCAAAAAATAATAGCACATAATACACCTATCTAACATTATTATCACTCGTTATTTTTGCATCATTACTCTACCTATAAAAAGCAATATTTCTAAATCTTTATGTGTTCATACTAACATAAAAAAGTATTCTGTCAACGTTATAAAAATACATTTCAATACTCTTTTTGTGTATATTTTCTCTTTGTAAAAAAATGAAAGTATTTTTTAAGTTTTCTATATTTTCATAACAAATTATTCTTTGACACTTTTTTGACCTTTTTGAAAAAAAGGACGCTTATACATATAAAAAAACATATTTTCCTTTTTTAATCTCACATCATATACAGAAGATGCGTAAAAAAGAAAAATATGTTTTTGACGTTTTATAGATTTTATTTTTTTCTAAAAAAAGTATTTTTTCTCATCAATTTATCATTTTTAACAATTTACTTTCCGATACATCTCGATTTGGACTTAAATATTTTAAAGCTTGCTCTTTATAGTAACCAAACGGTTGCCTCAATAATGTTTCTAAGTGCTTATCCACTAATAAACCTCTATCCATTTCATGCTTTGTTATTGCTTTTACATAATAAATAAATCCAATATCTCTCTTATTTGAAATTAATTTAATGTCTGTTTTATTCTCTTTCAAAAAACGATAAACCGTTTGTGTATCTCGTTCTTTTAGTGCAATCAATGCAATATGTGCATTTAACTGTACTTCTTTCCAAAGAGATGAAAATGTATTACTATATAACTGTTTTGCTTTTAATAAAAAATATTTAGAGCGTTCATAATCTTCCATCATATATAGAATAACACCCATATTTGTATAAAATACAACTAAACTTGACGGTGACTGTTGACTAATAGCAATGTTAATTGATTTTTCTAGTAAAAGAACAGCATTCTCATAATTTCCTTTGATACTTTCAACTTCAGACAAATAATCATAAGCTGCTGCAATATTCAATGAGTACTTTTCTTTTAAGTAATCTGTAATTGTTAATGTTGAAATAGATTGATAAAACAGGTTTATAGCTGTATCTAAATCCCCACTCATTAAATGATACAATCCTTTTAATCTTAGTAAAATACCAATAAATTCATGATTATTAGCTTGTGTCGCTGCATTGATTGCAAGTTCAATATAACGCTGCATGTTTTCTGCATCATCTAATTGAATATAATAATGAATGATTTGTCTGTATCCCTCTAGAACATATTCCGTATCATTACTCATTTTTGCTTTTAAAATAACTTGATGAATAGCTTCAAGTCCCTTTTCATATTCCGCACAGAAAATAAAATATCTTCCCTCTAAATACAATGATTTTAAGACAAGCGTTTGATAGAGTTTATGTCCATTATATTGTTCTTTTAACCGTTCAATTTTTTCTTTAATATCTTGAAATTGTAAAAAAATATCTTCTTGGCTAATTTTTATAGGATACTCTTTTAATGGTACTTTATCTGAATAGATAGGAAATAATTCATTTTGTATTTTTAGTTGATTTTGTAGACAGAGTAATCGATAATACAATGATTCCAACTCTTGTCTAGCTTGTTGATAATGATAAGAAATTAAAGATAATACTGATATATCTGCTGTTTGGACATCTATATCCATTTCAAGTAATCTCGCAATTTTTCCATGCATCAAATGTTTTTTTGCAACAGATTGATTTTGATATAAAAATTCTTTTAATTTTTTATGGGTAAAAATAACAACTATATCCTCTTGCTCAATATCTGATTTTAAAATATATTGTTTGACTAAAGAATCCACACTATCTACAACAGATGAAACATCTTTTTCAAGCACTTTTGCAATAAAAGAAAGCGACACAGGACGGTCAAAAAACGAAATAAAATAAACAATTTCCCTTTCATTTGCCGTTAGATACGCAAATCTATTTTTAATCGCATCTTGCATTTTTAGCGACATATAATCCAATTTCGCATCTACCTTTAAGGCATTTAAATACTCTGTTAAAAAGAAAATATTTCCTTGAGTTTCATCATAAAGTTGTTCTACAATATCATTTGATAATACTTTATTAGGTAAATATTTTTTAGAAAAAGATTGTGTTTCCTCAAAGTTAAGTGGCAATAACATCAATGTATCTAATTGATGATGCATTGTCATTGTATTGATAAAACGGTCGATATATTCTTGTTCTTCACGGCGCATTGTAAACAACCATAAAATTTTTTGAGAATGCAGACGCAACATTAAACTTGTCAATAAAGAAAAACTTTCTTTATCCATCCATTGAATATCTTTAATAAATAAAATAATTTTTTGATTTTCTGTTATTTTATATAATAGTTCACAAATAAGCTGTGATAGAGCACTTAATTCATTATTCAATATAGCATCTTGTTCGTAGTCTGATAAAGTTGGGAAAAAACGGTAAATTTTTTCTTTAAAGAACTGCGTTATAACAGCTTTTTCTTCCAATAGTTTAAATATTTCTTCAACAACAATTCTAAAACAGCGTAGAGGATAATGCTTCTCTACTTGATAGCATTGAACACTTAACACATCTCCTTTTTTCTTAGCATGATGTAATACTTGTTCTACTAAAACAGATTTTCCTGAACCAATATCCCCTTTAATTAATATATTTTTATACTCTTTTTGTTCAAAAAAGAAATGCACATTTTTTTCTAAAAATTCAATTTCCTTTGTCCGTCCAAAAAACAGAGTACGATTATCTTTTTTACGTTTATTCCCGTCAACAATCATCAATGTTTGTTCATATATCTCTCTTGTTTCCTTACTTGGAGAAATACCTAATTCTCTTTCTAAAGAATTTGACAATTCATAATATGTCTCAACAACTTTGCCATTTAATCCTTTATCTTTATAGTAAGACATCAATAATTGATAATTGCGTTCATCAAATTCATCAATTTCAATTAAACGTCGAATATTTTTTTCAACTGTCTGTGTATCATTATATTCAATATCCGTTTGTATTTTTTGATAGCACGCTTGTACAAATTTTTGTTCATAGTATTGTCGTGTTTTGATAACCCATAAGTCAAACATCTCTGCATCTTTTAAAAAGAATCCTTTTAAAAATTCTCCTCCATATAAATCTAGATGTTTTACTGGATTTTTTAAAAATAAGTCAATATCACTTTCAATCATCAATGATTCATTCAACGTTAACACGCTTTTATTAGGAGAAACGATATAGTCATCTCCAAGCACTTTATTCGCTTGATAAATCGTATTTCGTAAATTTTTTTTAGCTCCTTTTTCTGTTTTATCTGCCCATAAAACCCCTGCCATTTCATCTCGGCTAACATGTTTATTCACTAGCACATAGTAAAGAAGTGCATGAATTTTGGCAAAAGAAAACAAAATAGGTTTATCGTCCAAAAAGACCTGTGCATCTCCTAATAGTTTTAAATACAACTTCTTTGACATACTATCACCTTCTTTTATTCACTAAGTGTATTCTACAATAAAGCATCATGAAATCATAGTCATATAAGTAAAAGGAACTATCAAAACAGATAGTTCCTACTCGTTTATTTGACAATAGCTCCATTTGCAACAACACAACGCCCATTCTTATAAACATCTGTCACTAAATTTGTAGCAAAGAAATAAAAAATAAAATCAATATTTGGTGCATCAAAAATTGCTATGTCAGCATTTTTTCCCTCATCAAAACTACCACATACTTTTTCACGGCAAACAGAATAAGCTGCGTTTATCGTGACAGCATTTAATACTTGAATCGGTTGTAATTTCATTTTAAAACAACCTAGTTGCATCACAAATTGTAAATTAGCTGTTGGACAACTTCCTGGATTACTATCCGTTGACAAAGTAATGGCAACACCTTTTTCTATCATTTTTTTAGCCGGTGCGTATGTATTTTCCATTAAGCTAAATGTTGTGGCAGGTAATAAATTACCAATAACATGACTATCTCGTAATTTTTCAATACCCTCATCTGTTATTTTCATCAAATGTTCTGCACTAACCGTTTCTAATTGGCTTGCAACATCCACACCACCAATAGAATCAATTTCATCAGCGTGAATACGTAACTTAAAACCTAATGCCTTGGCAGCATTTAATAAACGATAAGATTGTTCTGGTGTAAAGACACCCGTTTCACAGAAAATATCACAAAATTCTGCTAATTGTTCTTCTTTTACTTTCGGTAGCATTTCTTCAATAATTAAGTCAACAAAAGCATCTGGATTCGCTTTATATTCTTCTGGAATAGCATGTGCTCCCATAAAAGTAGACACTAAGTCAATAACATGATTTTCTTCCAATACTTTCACTACTTTTAATTGCTTATGCTCCGTTTCCCAATCTAACCCATACCCACTTTTTGCTTCAACGGTTGTCACACCATGAACGAGCATTTGGTCTAACAAATGTTTTGATTTTTCATATAACACATTTTCTGATGAGGAACGTGTCGCACGTACTGTACTTAAAATACCTCCACCATTTTTTAAAATATCTAAATAAGACACTCCTGCTAATTTTTGAGCGAACTCATTTTCACGACTATCTCCATAAACCAAATGTGTATGACAATCAATAAGACCTGGTGTTGCTATTTTACCACTGTAATCAATGATTTCCGTCTGTTCATCTATCAACGATTTATCAGGATTACCCGAACCTATTTTTAAAATTTTTCCATCTTTAATAGCAATATAACCATCTTCAATAATCATTGCATGGGACATATCTTCTCCATATAGTGCATATCCTTTATCATTTGGACAGAACACTTGATTAAAATGTACTAAAATTTTATTTGCTCTCATATCTATATTACTCCTCATTCCTTATATTTTGTAGTAAACTATCTATACAAACGTACTTTATCTTTTTTAAGTCTAATTTGTGTCAAAAAAACATAAAAGCATTTTTAAGATAGTTTTTTGATGTTTTTTATGTGTATAGACACTCTGTAGACAACTAGAGGATATGATGTAAGCGTTACAAGGCAATGATGCCACTATTTTATATTAGGAGGATTTTATAATGATTCAATACAAAGATATAGAAGCAGCCATGACAATCAAACTAGATGATGTCCTTCCCGAAAAAACAGTATTTCAAGAAGGAATTCGTCGTGCACCTGATAGAGGATTTCGTTTAACAAAAGCACAAACAGAAGTGGCTTTAAAAAACGCATTACGTTATATTCCTAAAAAATATCACGAAGAAATTATTCCAGAATTTTTAGAAGAATTAAAAACACGTGGTCGTATTTATGGCTATCGTTGGTATCCAAAAGAACGCATTTACGGAAAACCTATTGACGAGTATAAAGGAAAATGTACTGCAGCTAAAGCTATGCAAGTGATGATTGATAATAACCTAAGTTTTGAAATTGCTCTTTACCCTTATGAATTAGTGACGTACGGAGAAACAGGAGCTGTTTGTTCCAACTGGATGCAATATCATTTAATTAAACGTTATTTAGAAGAAATGACAGACGAACAAACATTAGTTGTTGAATCTGGTCATCCATTAGGTTTATTCAAATCTAAAAAAGATGCACCACGTGTTATTATTACAAACGGCTTACTTGTTGGTGAATATGACAATCAAGAAGATTGGGAAATTGCCGAGCAAATGGGCGTCACAAATTATGGACAAATGACAGCTGGTGGTTGGATGTATATTGGTCCTCAAGGTATTGTTCATGGTACTTTCAATACATTATTAAATGCTGGCCGTTTAAAACTTGGCATTGCAGATGACGGCGATTTAACTGGTAAATTATTTATTTCATCTGGTTTAGGTGGTATGAGTGGTGCTCAAGGAAAAGCCGGTGAAATCGCAAATGCTGTGGCTATTATTGCCGAAGTGGATGCATCTCGTATCGAAACACGTCACTCTCAAGGTTGGATTAGCCATGTTCGCAATACACCAGAAGAAACAGTTGCCTTAGCACAAGAATTTTTACAAAAAGGTGAATCTACTTCTATTGCTTATCACGGTAATATTGTTGACTTATTAGAATACATTGACCAAAATAATATCCACGTTGATTTATTATCTGACCAAACATCTTGTCACAATGTTTACACTGGTGGTTATTGTCCAGTCGGCATCACCTTTGAAGAACGTACACGTCTTTTAGCAGAAGACCAAAAAGAATTTAGACGTTTGATTGATGTTACATTAGAACGTCACTATAATGTTATTAAATCATTAACAGCTAAAGGAACTTACTTTTTCGACTATGGTAATGCCTTTATGAAATCTATTTATGACTCAGGTATTAAAGAAATTTCTAAAAATGGCATTGATGACAAAGACGGTTTCATTTGGCCGTCTTATGTGGAAGACATCATGGGCCCTATGTTGTTCGACTATGGGTATGGTCCATTCCGTTGGGTATGTTTAAGTGGTAAACACGAAGATTTAGTTGCAACAGATAAAGCTGCCATGGAAGCCATTGATCCAACTCGTCGTTACCAAGATCGTGATAACTACGTTTGGATTCGTGACGCCGAGAAAAATCAACTAGTTGTTGGTACACAAGCACGTATCTTATACCAAGATGCAATGGGACGTGTTAATATCGCATTGAAATTCAATCAATTAGTACGCGAAGGAAAAATTGGTCCTGTTATGCTAGGCCGTGACCACCATGACGTATCTGGTACAGATTCTCCATTCCGTGAAACATCTAATATTAAAGACGGTAGTAATATCACAGCTGATATGGCAACACAATGTTATGCAGGTAATGCTGCACGTGGTATGAGCTTAGTTGCTTTACACAACGGTGGAGGCGTTGGTATCGGTAAATCAATCAATGGTGGATTTGGTCTAGTATTAGACGGTAGTGAATTATGTGATGAAATCATCAAATCAGCTATCGCTTGGGACACAATGGGTGGCGTTGCTCGTCGCAACTGGGCAAGAAATGAACACGCTATTGAAACTTCTATTGAATACAATAAAAACCGTGCAGGAAGTGATCATATCACAATCCCTTACTTAGCAGATGAAGATTTAGTTAAAAATGCTGTTAGTCAATTATTTGATTAAAAGTAATATACACATTAAGTAAATAGTAAAAAGGCTTGGCATCAACATATTGCATAAGTTGATATCAAGCCTTTTTGTGTATTATCAAATCGTTAATTAAAGGCTCTTCGTCAAATTGTGTTGGTGGAGAGAAATAGTGAGTATGTTGGTAGTGAATGGCATTAACCATTCACTACCTTTTTCACATTCTTTTTCTGCCACTGAGAATGGTGTTGTATGATTAAAATA